>NZ_JBSFTP010000037.1:0-64855 GCF_053591315.1 Streptomyces sp. NPDC003042 | reverse complement strand
TCGGGATCTCGTCCAGGATCTTCACCCGTATAAGCCTCGGGAGCTGTTCGAAACTCCGGCGACCGGGAGGTGCGATGCCGCCTGAGCGGCGCGATGCCTACGGGACCCGCCACACGTTGGCGAAAGCCGCGTTCTCGATGGAACGCCGCTGGCGTACCGCTTCCAGTTCCATCACCGCGTCGTTGACGGCGGCCAGCACGGTCGTCACCGCTTCGCCGTCCGAGTCGGCATCGTTATGGGGGCTTTCGCTGCGGCGGATGCCGATGGCTGCGGCGAGGGCCCCCAGGACGGGTTCGTCCTCCTCCCAGCGGCTCTGCGCAAGACGCCGGGCGGGCGTGTCGGCGAGCTCCATGCGCTCAGCGCCGAAGGTCAGGCGGCCGCGCCGCGCACGCGCCAGCAGGCCGTCCTCCTCGAACGCGGCCTGGTAGGCCGCTGCCAGGTCACGGCCCCTGCGCCACAGCCAGTCCTCGACGTGTTCATACGGCACCTGCCGAACGAGTGCCGAAGCCGCCGCGCCGAGCAGCCGGTCGCCCAGGGCCGGCTGCGGGCCCGGCACGATGAGATCGCCGTCCAGGTCGATGGCCTGCGCACGGAGGAGGTCGATCAGTTCGGCGCCCGCGAGAGACAGGGACAGGTCGCCCTGCCCCACGGAGCGCTCCGGCTGGGGCTCCAGGGCAATGCTGAACAGGTCTTTTGCCGTGGTCATGTACGGCTCCCTCGTCGTCGGCCGAACCCGCGTCCCGTCGCGGGGCGGGGTGCGGGTCAAGTATCGCTCCTGGGCGCCCGAGGCACCGAGAAGACAACCACCGAAGCCGCAGACGCCAACGCCACCCGACAGATCCCGTCCGACGGCCAGGAGCTGGTCGACCGGCCATACAGGGACCGCCGCGCCGCCCGGAGGCTGACGGCCCCGTGGACGATGTGCCCCATGACCACGGACATTGCCAAGGCCCGGGAGTGGCCGGAGTCTTGGACTGGATGTTCCGAGATGTTTCCCCGGCGGGGTCCGCCCGCTGAGGGCTGCTCTGCGGTGCGGTAGTGCGGCAGCCCGCGCCGATATGGCGTGCGTGGCTGAGCCGCGTACGCGGGCCCGTGCGGGCCCGCGGCCGTCACTTCCCCTTGCCGAGCGTGGCCGCCGCCTCCGCGGCCACGTCGTAGGCGTCCGTATGGGCCCGGTCGTTGTCGCCGTCGACCGGTGCGTACCGGACCGCGACGACCACATTGCTCCGGCGGAAGAAGACCTCGTTGGTCACCCTGCCCCCGCTGGGATACCGGACGCGGGAGAACGCCTCGTCGCCGAAGTCCGACAGGTCCGTCGTCATCGGGCCCATCTTCCCCTGCGACTCTTCCTTCGTGCGCTGGAAGCTGACCTGCGCCTCGTGCACCCCCAGCCGGGTCACCTGCACCTGCAGGACAGGCTGCGCGTCGCTGCCGAGGCCGGGACCCGCCCAGGTGCAGTACGACATCGCCTCCACCCCGTCCGTCGGCCCGGCCAGCAGCCGGGCGGCCGTCTCCGCCGGCACGAGTGAGCAGGGACGCGGATCCGCGGCGAAGTCGCCCTGCTGCGTCCGGTCCTGGTACAGCCAGACGGCGAGGGCGGCGGCCGCGATGGCGGCCGCGGCCAGCGCGACGTGGGGCGCACGCTTGGGGCGGGAGGGGGACACCATGGCCGCAGCGTAGTGCGGGACAGTTCGCATTCCCGGGGCAGGGCGATTGTCAGTGGGCCGGTCACCATCGACGCATGGACGTGAGGCCCGGTGCCCGGACTTCCGGGGGCAGTCCCACCGGGCTGCCCCACACCTGATGGGCCGGGCTCGCAGGCCCTGCCGGACCGCTGTGAATGGGTGGGCTGGTGACATTGGTTGGGTGCCAGCTGACGTGGGTTGGTCGTGGCTGTTCCTGTGCGGTTCGCCTCCGCGTGGGGGTCCCGTTATGCGTGTAATCGCCGTCCGTGGCCCGCACGAGCGCGGTGATGGCGGCCGCACGGTCGGCGCCGTCCTTCACCGGTACGCTGCCGCCCTCGCAGAAGGCCTTCTTCTCCAGTAGTTCGGGCAGCACGGCGCGGCACGCTTCGGGGAGACCGCCGGGCAGCGTCCCGTGGAGCTTGGGAGACCTGTGCCCGGCCAGGACCGAGGCTGGCTGGCACCTATACGCGCCGACGGGCCGGGCCGAGCAACACGGTCAGCGCGGCGCCGAGGTAGCTGCCGCCGGTCGCCGCGACCGAGAACAGGCCCCGATGCGGCTGTTGCTTCGCTGGATGAGGGACCGGCCGACCAGGTCACGTCGTTCACCCGAGTGCACCGAACATCATCACCCGGGGGCAGCAGAGGGCGCCGCTGTGTGCCGTTTGGAACGCGCAGGCCGCCCGGACCGAAACGGCTCAGGGCCGGGATCGCAACGGAGGGTGCCGCGGTCCCGGCTGCCGACAGCATGAGGTGACCGCTGGGGCAGGCAATTCACGCCCTCGGTAACGCGCGCAGGTCAGGTGCGCGGTACCGGGGTGAAGCTGCGGCTCGCGAGGTAGGTGGGCCGTGGGCGGGGGGCCGCGTACGGCGTGCCGATACGGTTCTCGACGCTGTTGTAGACGATGAACAGGTTGGTGCGCGCGAACGGCGAGACGTTCGCCGCGGAGGCGTGCAGGCAGTTGCAGTCGAAGGCCACCGCGGATCCCGCCGTACCGGCGCACTGACGTATTCCGTACTCCTGAGCGAGCGCGGTGACGGCGGAGCGATCCGCCGGGCCCGCCGGGAGGTTCCTGCCCTTCAGGGACAGCCGGTGGTAGTCGGGCGGTGTCTCGCCGACCGACGGTACGAACGTGTGGTGCGAGCCGGGGATGATCAGGAGCGGGCCGTTGTAGGGCGCGTTCTCGGTGAGCGCGATGGTCAGGCTGAAGGCGCGGGGCGCGGGCATGCCGTCCTCGGAGTGCCAGGTCTCGAAGTCGGAGTGCCAGCCGAACCCGGAGCCGTCGAACGCGGCCTTGAGGTTGACGCGGGTCTGGTGCACATAGACGTCCGAGCCCAGCAGCTGGCGCGCGATCCCGGCGAGCCTGGGCGAGTGAACGATCCGGCGGAAGGTGTCGCTCAGGGCGTGCACCTCGAAGACGGAGCGGATGCCGCCGCCATCGGGTTCTGGTACCACGCGGCCCGAGGACCGGAGTGACGGGTCGGCCGTGAGGCGGGCGACCTCCCCCAGACACGCCGTGATGTCGTCTTGGTGCAGCAGGTTCTCGAAGGCGAGGAATCCGTCGCGTTCATAGACGGCGAGTTGCCCGGCGGTCAGTGGCCCGTCGTCCACGCTGCCCCAGACCACGGGGTGCCGGCGGGGTAAAGGGGCGGAGGCGGTGACCGTACGCGTCGGGTACAGGTCGTCGGCGTCGGCGGGGTGAACGGCAGCGGTCATCGGCGGCTCTCCTCTGCAACACGGGAGTCGGACGAGGAACGGGCGCCCGGGCGTGCCAGTCGCCTGGCGAGCCCGGAGATGGCCAGGCACATGGCCACGTACAGCAGACCCACCACGAACAGGACGGGCAGGTACGGATACCCGCGGGGAGTGGCGATGTTCTGCGCCAGGAGCTTGCCGACGTACAGCAGCTCCTCGTACATGATGACGAAGCCGAGGGAGGTGTCCTTCAGGGTCACGGCGAGCTGCGCCACGATGCTGGGCAGCATCGCCCGCACCGCTTGTGGGAGGATCACCGACCACGCCGTCTGGGGGTGGCTCATGCCGAGGGCGTACGCGGCCTCCACCTGGCCCCGCGGCACGGCGCGGACACCGGCACGCAGGACGTCCGCCTGCACGGCTCCGTTGCGCAGGGCGACACCGAGGGCGAGCGCCCACAGGGTGACGTCGCTGACGTGAGTGGCCGCCCACGTGCCCGCATTGCCGAGCCACTCGGACAGGGCGGTGCCGGTCCTCTCCAGCACCAGGCGCAGGGCAGCCAGATTCGCCGATGAGTATGGTGACCGCGACCGTGAGGACCGCGTACAGGGCGTGGCGCCGCCGGCCCCGCGGGCCGGGGACCTCGAACAGCGGGATCGGCCGCGGGCTCAGCACGGCATCACCAGCCGTCGCTCGACGACCTGGAACGCGCCGCTGATCAGGGCGACGAGCAGCAGGTAGGCCAGGGTCACCCAGAGGAACACCACGCCGACCGCGTAGCCCCGCTCCAGCAGCGCCTTCTCGGCGCCGAAAAGTTCGGGGACGCTGAAGCCGCCGGCCAGGGCGGAGTTCTTCGCGAGGGTGATGATGACGGCACGGGCCGGGGCGAGCGCGGTGCGGGTGGCCTGGGGCAGGACGATCAGCCAGGCGACCTGAGCGGTGCTCAGACCGAGGCTCCGGCCGGCCTCGGCCTGGTCTGTTGCCACGTGTTGACGCCGGAACGCGGGGCCTCGCACAAGAAGGCCCCGGAGTACGCCCCGAGGGTGAGCACGGCCAGGGAGGAGTAGCCGAGCGAGGTCAGCCCGAGCAGGGGCAGTCCCAGGGTCACTCCGAAGAAGAGGACCGTCAGCGGCGTGCTGCACAACAGGCGGACGGCCGTGGCGGACAGGCCGCGCAACAGCGGTATCTGGGCTCACCCGGCAGCAGGCCAGGACCACACCCAGCAGGACGGCGAGCAGGGTGCTCGCCAGGGTCACGCGAACACTGCCCGCGAAACCTCGAAGGAACAGGTCGGTGTTGTCGAGCAGCACGTGCACGGGCGGCTCCGGTCGGGTGCTTGTCGGGGCGAGCGGGGCGCGAGTGGCGTACGGGATGCGGCGTTTCAGTAGCGTCTGAGCAGCGGCGGACGCGGAAGCGGCCCGCCGGCCCGGCCCAGCGTGGCGCGGTAGGCGCGCAGCCAGTCGCCGTTGTCCATGTGGTGCTCCAGCGCGTCGTTGACGGTAGCGCGCAGCGCGGCCTCGTCGTGGGCCAGGCCGACGCCATAGGGCTCGCGAGAAAACGGCCGGCCGACGACGTGCAGCCGTCCGCCGTTCTGCGCCGCGTATCCCTTGAGGATCGCGTCGTCGCCGGTGACCGCGTCCACCATGCCGGTGCTCAGGTCCTGCACGCAGTGCGCGTAGCTGTCGTGGCCGACAACGCGGGCGCCGTAGCGGGCCTGGCCGATCCACTGGTAGGGGGTGCATCCGTCGACCGAGCGGGCCCGGCGGCCGCGCACGTCGTCCGGGCCGCGGATGCCGGTCTCGTCGGCGCGGACGAGCAGGTCCTGCCCGGCGACGCAGTACGGCCCGGCGAGCGAGACCCTTTTCTTGCGTTCGTCGTTGATGGTGTACGCGGCGACGTAGCAGTCGATGTCCTTCTGGGCGAGCGCGGTTTCCCGCGCCTGTGGCGGCACGGTCTGCCACTCGATGTGCTCCGGCTCGAAGCCGAGGTCCGCCGCGACCATCGTGGCGATCTCGACGTCGAAGCCGAACCGGCGACCGGTCACCGGGTCCTCGAAGCCAAGAAACGGATGGTCGGACTTGACGCCGACTCGAAGGGTGCCGCGGCGCACCGCGCGCGCGTATGGCCTGGCCGCCATGTCACTCCGCCTTGTTGGACACGGCCGGGCGCTGGAAGAGAGCGCCGGAGTTGCGGTGCGGCAGGTCCACGATGCGCAGCAGCTGAAAGCCCTGGTCGAGGTAGTAGCGGTGCAGCAGGTGGTTGGTCTTCCATGCCTCCAGCCGCAGCCAGCGCTTGCCCCGCCGGGCCGCCACCGCGCCCGCCCAGTCCAGCAACCGGGCCCCGACCCCATGTCCGGCCGCCGCCCGGCTCACCGCGAGGTCGTGAATGTACAGCGCGGACGCGGGATCCTCGTGCTCCCACCATTCAGGGTCCGCCCGCTCGTGCACGGTGATCGTGGCCACCGCATGACCGTCGGCGAAGGCGAGGTGGCAGTCCCCGGCCGCGACGGCCTCGGCCATGCGCCACCGGCGAGGCGGATACTGCCACTGATCCAGGCCCCGGGAGGCCAGCCACCGGCTCGCCTCCAGCCACAGCCCCTCCACCGCGTCCAACTCCTCGGGCCGTGCGACCCGGATATCCACCTCCCTCACCGCGGGCCCTCCCGCCCGCCGAAGGACGAGTACGCCAGCGCCACGGCCGCATGGCAGGCGATACCGGCCGCGAGCGCATCCTCGTCGAGGTCAGCGCGAGGCGAGTGCAGCGACGGCACCTGATCCGGGTTCATGCCGGGTGGACAGGCGCCGAGGAACGCGAGGGCACCCGGTCTCGCATCGAGGACGTACGAGAAGTCCTCCGCCGTCATCGGGACGGCCGGCATCACCTCCACGGCCCCCGGGCCGAGGACACCCGCCGCGGTGCGCAGGACGAAGTCGGTGAAGCCGGGGTCGTTGACGGTCACCGGGTAGCCCGGTTCGACCCGTACCTCGGCGGTCGCGCCGTGGGCCGCGGCCACCCCGTCGGCGACGCGGGTGAGCGCCGCCAGCAGCAGCTGACGGGTCGACGGGTTCAACGTGCGCAGGGTACCGCCCAGTTCGGCGGTGTCCGGGATGATCCCGGTCGCGGTGCCGGCCGCCAGGCGGGTGATACTGAGGACGGCCGCGTCGTCGGCGGCGACGTTCCGGGTGATCACGGTCTGCAACGCGAGCACGATCTCACAGGCCACCGGAACCGGATCGCACGTGGTGTGCGGAGCCGAGGCGTGCCCGCCCCGCCCGCGCACCGTCACGTACACCCGGTCGGAGGCCGCCATCTGCGGCCCCGGGCGCAATCGCAGCGCACCGCTGGGCAGATTCGGCGTCACGTGCAGCGCGAACGCAGCGTCCACCCCCTCCAGCACACCCTCGTCGATCATGTACCGGGCGCCGTGGTCGCCCTCCTCGCCCGGCTGGAACATGAACACCACCCGCCCGGCCAGCTCCGCGCGCCGCGCCGCCAGCAGCCGCGCCGCACCGACCAGCATCGCGGTGTGCGCGTCGTGCCCGCACGCGTGCATCACCCCGGGCGTACGGGAGGCGAAGTCCCGGCCGGTGTCCTCGGTCACCGGCAGGGCGTCCATGTCGGCGCGCAGCAGGACCGTGGGCCCGTCGACCGCTCCGGTCAGGGTCGCCACGACGGAGGACAGCCGTCGACCGGTACGCACCTGAAGGTCCAGGTCCTCCAGCGCGTCCAGCACCCGCCGCTGGGTCCCCGGCAGATCCAGGCCCACCTCCGGCCGGGCGTGCAGTTCCCGGCGCAGTGCCACGGCCTTGGGCGCCAGCCGCCGGGCCTCATCGAGGAGGGACGGACCGACGGCCACGGGCGCGGCGGCCGGCCCGCCGCAAGCCGCGCCGGGCACACCGTCCACGCCACCGCTGGGGCTCGTCATGAGACCGATCTCCTTCACCTGCGCGCGCCGACGGCACGCGGGTCCGTCGGCCGCGGCGTCACGCGAGGCCGGGTGCTCACCCACCGTAGAGATCCTTCGCCGGTCCCGACAGTGCGCGTAACGCTGGTCAGCGAGTTTCGGCCACCGGCCCACTGTTTCAGCATGGCGGATTCGTGCTGGTGACTGCCGCTCGACGCGCTGACATGCTCGATCCGGAGCCCGACGTCCACGTGGGGGTGAGGACCGATCCATGGCGATGTCCGAGTCGGCACAGACGACACCACGGCGTCCCTGGCAGTGGGACGAATCCGAATGGCGGCACCACGTGGAACGCGTGCGTGCCGGACGCAGCCTCAGACCCGCGTCGTGGCCGAAGGGGACCCGGTGCGCCGTGGCGCTCTCCTTCGACTCCGACCACGAGACGATCCCGCTGCGCGACGGGGAGGTGATGCCGGGCAAGCTTTCGCAGGGCGAGTACGGCGCCCGGGTGGGCGTGCCGCGCATCCTGCGCCTGCTCGAACGCCACGGCGTCCCCGCCACGTTCTTCATGCCGGCGGTGTGCGCGCTGCTGCGCCCCGACGAGGCGCGCGGCTACGCCGACCGGGGCCACGAGGTGGCCGTCCACGGCTGGATCCACGAACGCAACATGGAGCTGGAGTACAAGCACGAGCGCGACCTCGCCTTCCGCTGCGCGGACACGCTCGAACGGCTCACCGGACAGCGCCCGGCGGGCATCCGCACTCCGTCGTGGGACTTCAGCGAGCGCACCCTCGACATCACTCGCGAGCTGGGGCTCGTCTACGACTCGTCCCTGATGGCGGACGACGATCCCTACGAGCTGCTTGCCGACGGACAGCCCACCGGCGTGGTCGAGATCCCGCCGGAGTGGATCCGCGACGACGCCGCCTACCTCAACATGGACCGCTACAGTGCCGTGCGCCCCTATACCCCGCCGCGGCAGCTGATAGCGCTGTGGCGCGACGAGTTCGACGCGGCGTACACCGACGGCGGGTTGTTCCAGCTGACCATGCACCCCCACGTCATCGGGCACCGCTCGCGCCTCGTGGTGCTGGAGGAACTGCTGGAGCACATCACCGGTCACCCGGGCGTCTGGTACGCGACCCACGCCGAGATCGCCCGGTACGTCTGGCGCAGTGCGACCGGCAACGGCACCGCCGTATGACACGGTTCTCACCGGGTGCCGGCGGGCCGGCCCCCACACCGGTCGTCCGCCTGCGCCTGAACGTCGACGGAACGCCCCGGATGCTGTGGCTGAAGCTGGAGGCATACAACTCCTACGGCTCCATCAAGGGCCGTACGGCTCTGGCTCTGTGGTACGACGTGGCCGATCGCGTCGATCCGCGTGCCGGGCTGGTCGAGTCGACTTCCGGCAACCTCGGGCTGGCCCTCGCGGCCATCGCCGCCGCCCACCGCGTCCCGTTCACCGCGGTTGTCGACCCGCGCACCAGCGCCGCGCTGCTGCACGACGTAAGGGCCCTGGGGGCGCGCGTGATCACTGTGGAGGCTCCGGACGGAGCGGGCGGGTTCCTCCTCAACCGGCTGAGCCGCGTGCAGGACCTGCTGGCGGGTCAGCCGAAGCTGGTGTGGCCCAACCAGTACGCCAACCCGGCCAATCCGGCCGCCCACGCCACCGGAACGGCACCCGAGCTGCACCGGCAGACCGGTGGCGGGCCGATGAGTGTCCTGGTCGCGGTCTCCACCGGCGGCACTCTCGCCGGATTTCGCGACTACGTCGTCGCCGCGGGCGCGCCGTGGGAACTGGTCGGTGTGGACGTGAGCGGCTCCGCCGCCCTCGGGGGTGCGCCGGGTGCTCGGTTGCTGTCCGGGATCGGCTCCAGCCGCCCGTCCGCCTTCCTGCCCCAAGGGCACCGGCCCACGGTGTACGTTCGGCCGGAGGAGGCCGTCGCGGCCACCGTGTGGCTGTACGAGACGATCGGCATCGGTGTGGGGCCGAGCGCGGGTGCTCTTTTGGCCGCGGCGCTTCGGCTGTTCCGCGCCGACGCCCGCCGCACCAGCGCCGCGTGTCTGTGCCCCGATGGGGCCGACCGCTACCTCGACACCGTCTTCTCGCGCGACTGGCGCCGGGAGCACGGCATGACCGGCACCGACGCCCTGTCCGGCGTCGAGGTCCTCACCGACGACACCGGGCATTCCGGTTCCTGCCCGGCCGAGGTGCGGGAGGTGCCGTCATGACGGCGGACGCCGCCGAGCGGGACTGGTACGCGAAGGCGGGCGTACGCAGGGACCCGCGCCGCCTGCTGCACAAGGAACTGCGCACCGGACAGCTGTACTTCCCGCCCGCCCTCGTGCCCTACGCCCGCCATCCGCACGTACGGGCGCTGCCCGACGACGCCCGCGAGGCGCTCCAGGCACGGCACCTGTTCCAGTACCTGCACTTCACCACGCAGTTCGAGACCCGCGTGGTGAACCGGGCCACCGACCTCATCGCCTCCGGCCGCAGCGACCTGGAGACACCGCCCGAGACCCGCCTGAACGCCTACCGCATCTACTGCGACGAGGGCTACCACGCCCTGTACAGCTACGACGTCGTCCGGCAGGTCTCCGACGCCTCCGGCATCGACCCGCTGCCCTACGACTTCGCCCCGTTCCTGGCCCGCCTCGACGCCGTCGGCACCGAGGCCCTGCCCGGCGAACCGGTACTCGCCCAGCTGCTCCAGGTCGTCGTGTTCGAAACGCTTGTCACCGCCATTCTCAACGACGTGCCCAAGGACCAGCGAGTCCTGACCGTGGTCCGGGACATCGTCCGCGACCACGCCCGGGACGAAGGCTGGCACCACGCCTTCTTCGCGGGCTTCTTCCGGGAGTTGTGGACCGGCCTGACGCCCTCGCTGCGCGTGCGGGTGGCCCGCTGCCTGCCCGGCCTGATCCGCTCCAGTCTGCTACCCGACCTGAGCCCGGTGCGCGCCGCACTGGCCCTGGCCGGGCTGCCGCCGGACCAGGCGGAGGATGTGGTGCGGGACTGCTACCCATGTGCCCGCGTCGAGGCGGACATGCGCACCGCCGCCCGGCACGCGCTGCGGCTGTTCAACGAGACCGGCGTCCTCGACGTGGACGGCGGACGGGACGCCTTCCACACGGAGGGCCTGCTGCCTGAGGAGCCCATGTCATGACCGAGGAACTGCTCTTCCTGGACCGCGCCGCTGTGCTGGAGTGCGCGGCCGAGGTCGACGTGTGCCAGGTCGTCGCCGACGCGCTGGTCCGGCACGCGCGCGGGGCCGTCACCCTGCCGACCGAGGGCTACCTGCCGTGGACCAACGAAGCCGGGGCCTACTGCCGGTCGCTGGCCATGCTCGGGGCGCTGGCCGGGGACGACGGGCCGCCGATCCGCGGTATGAAGCTCATCAACGCGGCCACCAGCAATCCTGCCCACGGCCGGGAGCGTGCCGCCGGCATCAGCGTCCTGTTCGACCACCACACGGCACGCCCGCTGGTGATCGCCGAGGCCGGCTGGCTGAGCGCCGCCCGCACCGCGGCGTACACCATGGTGAGTCTGCGCCACCTCGGACCACCGCAGTGGGACGCACTCACCGTCATCGGCTGCGGCACCCTGGCCCGCACCCACCTGGAACTGCTCGAGGAGAGCTTCCCACAGGCGGGGACGGTGCACTTCTACGACGCCGACCCCGGGCGCGCCGCCGCACTGGCCGAATGGACCGCACACCACCGACCCCGGCTGCGCACCGTCCAGCAACCCGACGCCCGCACCGCCGTGCAGGCCGCGCCCGTCGTGGTCACCGTCACCACGACCGACCAGGGCTACCTGCCTGCCGCCTGGTTGCGGCCGGGCACGTTCGTCGCCCACGTCTCCCTCGCCGACCTGCTGCCCGATGCCCTGCTGACCGCGCAGGCGCTGTACGTCGACGACGTGGGCCTGGTCGCCGACAACCCGCGCCGGGTCCTGGGCGCGCTGATGAGGGAAGGGCATGTCACGGCCCGTCCTCCGGGCCCGGCCCAGGGCCGGGGCATCGACGGCACCCTCGGCCAGGTTCTCGCCGGAGAGGTCCCCGCCGTTCGGCCCAGCACCGGGCACGTGATCAGCAACCCGTTCGGGATGGCTGTCCTGGACGTCGCTCTCCTGCACGCCGTCCACGAGGCGGCCGTAGACCGCAAGGCAGGCCGGACACTGCGCCTTTACTGAAAGGAGCATCCCCGTGCACGACACCTTCGACGAACCCTCGGTGCCGCTCGGGCTGCCCGCTGTCGCGGCCGAGCGGGGCCTGTTCTCGCTGTCCGACCTGGAACCCACGGCCCTGCGGCGGCTGGTGGCCCGTTCGGTGGACCTTTTCCACGACCCGCACGCCCACGACCGGCCCCTGACCGGCCGCGTCGTCGGGGTGCTGTTCACCCGAACCTCGACCCGCACCCGCACCGCCTTCCAGACCGGCAGCGTCCGGCTCGGCGGCACCCCGATCGCCTACGGCCCCCACGACCTGCAACTCAACACCGGTGAGTCGGTGGCCGACACCGGCCGGGTCCTCGGGGCGATGCTCGACCTGCTCGTGGCTCGCACCGCAGGCCCGCTTCAGGAGCTGCGGGAGCTGTCGAGCACCGGACGGCTGCCCGTGATCAACGCCATGGCGACGGAGGAGCACCCCACCCAGGGCGTGTGCGACCTCGCCACGCTCACCCTGGCCCTGGGCGACCTGAGCGGCATCCGGTTGCTGTACGTGGGGGAGGGCAACAACACCGCCACGGCTCTCGCCCACGGCCTCGCCACGGTCCCCGGCGCCCACGTCACCTTCGCCACCCCGCCCGGGTACGGTCTGCCGCAGGCGGCCCTCGCCGCGGCGCTCAAGGCCGCCGGGGCGAGCGGGGCCCGGCTCACCGAGATCCACGACATGGCCGAGGTGCCCGTGGACGTCGACGCCGTCTACACCACGCGGTGGCAGACGACGGGCACCAGCAAGCCGGACGTGTCCTGGCGTGAGGTATTCCGGCCCTTCCACGTGGACGCCGTGCTCATGGCGCGCCGCCCGCGGGCCCTCTTTCTGCACGACCTGCCCGCCCACCGCGGCGACGAGGTCGCCGCCGAGGTGCTGGACGGAGGCCGTTCCCTGGCCTGGACCCAGGCCGCGATGAAGCTGTCGAGTGCCATGGCCGTCCTGGAACACACCGCCGGGCTCCTGACCGGCTGACCCGCGCACCACGCAGAGCGCACGGAAAGGAGCACGCGTGCCCGACATCACGCGCGTCACCCGCTACACGCATCTGACGGCGCACGACCTGGTGCCGCCCGGAGAACCAGAGGTGTTTTTCGAGCCGGCGGACACCGAGATCGGCGTCTGGGTCGCTGCTGACCTGCTACCGGCCGGCGGTGGTGGCACCGTCCTGGACCTCGGCTCGGGCAGCGGAGCGGCCGCGGCCGCCATCGCCCGCGCGGGAGCCGCCCGCGTCCACGGCATCGACTCCGGCCACCGGAGCGTCCAGTGGGCCCGGTCCCACTACGCCTCCGCCGACGGTCGCGTCACCTTCGCCCTCGCCGACTACGCGCAACTGGACCCGCCCGGCCTGCCGGCCACCGCCCCCGACGACCTGCCCCGCCCGCTGATCGTGACCAGCAACCCGGCCTACGTGCCCCTGCCGCCCGAGGTGGACCAGGAGCGGCCCTCGATCAGCGGCGGCGCGGACGGCTTGAAGTGGGCCGGGGCCATCATTGGGCACGCCCGTGCCCTGGGAGCCGACCTGGGCTTCACCTTCGGCAGCTACTCCACGCCCCGGCGCGCGGTCGCGCTGGTCCAGCAGGCGGGATACCGGATCACCGCCGTGACCCTGTGCCCGCTGCCGCTGGGTGACTTCACCCGCGAGCACCCCGAACGTGTGCTGGCCCTGGAAGCCTCGGGAGAAGCAGTGCTGTGGCGCCCAGTCGACGAGCCACCCGCCTACTTCGTCGTCGGCCTGGCCTGCCGGCAAAGCGACGGCCCGCCCGGAGCCGACACCGCCAAGGAACTCATGGATGTCCTGTACACCGCCGCCCGCTCCACCACCTCCCGCCTGGAGACGCTCGACGCGCTCGGTGCTGCGTCCCCGCCCTGGCCCGTCCGAATCCTCGACCTGCCGCCCGCGGCGGCCCGCCACCACTGGTGACCCACCCGGGGAGCGAACCCATGCCGTCACCCGAACCACCCCTGTCACCCGTCAGCGTCACGGTCGGCGCCGTCGAGCACAGCGTCGACTTCATCCGGCCGCAGCTGCGCGCCCGCGGTGCGCACCGCGTCGCCCTCTACGCCGGTGTACAGATCAACGGGGCGCCGCACGTGGGCACCAACGTCATGCAGACCGCCGCCTTCCTGCTGGCCCAGGCCGCACGCGACCGCCTCGGCGTCGAGGCCGAACTGCGCTTCGGGGCACTGGACAACGCCCCGCACGAGTCCCGCACCTGCCCGCACACCGGCACCCTCTACGAGCGGTCCTACCACCACGCCCTGGGACCGGACCGCGTCGAAGAACTGGTCAAGCGTTTCTACGGCGACCTGTTCGACGCCCTGTCCACCGCCACCGGTGTGCGATATGAGGTCGACACCTACACTTGTCAACAGCAACTCCCAGCCTTCCGCGAGGAGTTCCTCGCCTCCCTGGGTCACTGGGAGCGGCTGCGCTGGGTGCTGGCACCCTCCAGTGGACACGTTCCCGTCAGCTTCCCCTGCCCGCAGTGCGGCTGGCTCCAGAAGTACGGCGAGGACACCCGCCTCCTTGAGGCCGGGCCCGCCTCGGCCCGGTTCACGGCCGTCTGCTTGGACCACGGGCGTTATGAGGCCGAGGTACGGCCCGACGCGGGTGCGTACCTCGGCCTGACCACCCTGCACCGCAACCTCGTCAAAGAACGCGTCGCCGACCGGGACGAGGCCATGCCCGTGATCGTCAAAGGCGCGGACTGGGCGGCCGGCTGCCGTCTGCTGGACGAGGCGTTCCTGTGCCTCCCCGGCAGTGTCCCCCCGCCCCGGGTGTTCACGCCAGTGATCCTGTCCGCGTCGGGCGCCAAGCTCTCCAAGTCCCTGATGCGGGAAGGCAAGGCGCAGCTCACCCCGGACACCGAGCCCTGGATGCTGGACGCGACCGTCTGGGACGGCACGGTCGAGACGTACGCCGCGATGCTGCGCGACCTGGTGTCCCTCATGCTGTCCGAACCCCGCCACTTCGAACGCGGATACAGCACCACCGAGTTGGGACGCCTCGTGCGCGAGCACCGGCTCATGGACTGAGTGCGGCGTCCAGGGCCGCGAGCGCGGCGGCACTGTCCACCGGCCCCGGCCCGGGCGCCGACCAGACCGCCGCGCACGCGGCCCATAGCCCGTCGCAGGGGTCCCCGTGGCCGCGCAGCGCGAGCGTGCCGTCCTCGATGCGGGCCTGCCAGGCACCGCACGCCCAGCCATCGGCCCGCCGCTGCACGAGGCGTGAGGGCGCGAGAAGGGCCCGCAGGTCCGCGCCCAGATGGGTGGGGCGGCGGTGCGGCGGCGCCGCGAGCAGGTCGGCCGGCCGCGTCCGCCCGGTGAGCACCAGCAGGCTGTCGTACCCGGCCCGGCGGGCTCCCTCGATGTCCGTGTCCAGGCTGTCCCCGACCATGAGGGGCCGGTTCGCCCCCACCCGTCGGGCCGCCTCCCGCAGCAGCGCGGCCGACGGCTTGCCCGCGACGAAGGGCGTCGCACCCGTCGCCGCTCGCACCACGGCCACCAGGGCGCCATTGCCGGGCGCGGTGCCGCGCGTTGTCGGCGCGGTCAGGTCCGTGTTGGTAACGATCCACGGGATGCCGCGCGCCACGGCGTACCCAACCTCCGCCAGCTCCTGCCAGGACACCGTCGGCGCGAACCCCTGCACCACCCCGGCCGGATCCTCCTGCGCCGACCGCACCGGCCGCAGCCCGCGCTCCCGCAGCGCTCGATGCAGTGCCGTGCCGCCCACGACCAGCACCCGCGCGGCCCGACCGCACTGCTCCTCGGCGAGCCGGGCGGCGGCCTGCGCCGAACTCACCACGTCCCGCTCGGCCGCAGGCACTTCCAGCCCCCGCAGCCGCTCCGCCACCTCACCGGGCGCGCGCAGGGCGTTGTTCGTAACGTAGACGAGCGGCAGCCCCCGGTGGGCCAGTTGCCGCAGCACTGGTACGGCGTGCGGCACGGCATGGGGTCCCACCTGGATGACACCGTCCAGGTCAAGGAGAGCGGCGTCGTGGCGATGGACCAGCGCACCCGCCCCACCGCCGGCTGCGCCCGGCCCACTGAATGCCCGCACCACCGGTCTCCCTTCCGCTGGTTGGCTCGTTGGGATATGCCCCCGACGCGGCCGGATGACGCATCGGCCACCCATGTGCCCATGGGAGCCATCCGGCTGATCACCGGTCGCACGAGCGTGCTCCGGCAGGGCACGACGGCACCGTCACTGAGATTGAACCCGTGGTGTCGTCTGCGGTCAGGGGCTGATGGTTAAGACCGTGTCCTATGTGGTGAGGTGTCGTTGACGTCGGTATGGGGCGGGGTACGTGGAGTTGGATTGTCCGGACGGGTTGTGGGAGATCGCGGAGCCGTTGATCCCGCCGTCCAGGGTGCGGCCGCAGGGCGATGGAACACAGGACACGCCTGATGAGACGCTGTTCGCCGCGATCATCTACGTGCTGGTCAGCGGTTGCGCCTGGCGGGCACTGCCGGCTTGCTTCGGGATATCGAAGTCGACAGCCCACCGCCGGTTCCTGATCTGGTCGCGGGCCGGCGTGTGGGGCCGGCTGCACGAGGAGATCCCGCACCGCCTCGATGACGCCGGTCTCCTCGACTTGTCCCGAGCGGTCCTTGACTCCGCCCACGTGAGGGCTGAAAAAGGGGCGAACTCACCGGTCCGAGCCCTGTGGACCGGGGCAAGCCGGGTTCCAAGACGTAGACACGGTCGTCGCCGGATCAAGCCAAGGCTGGCACCAATTCCATGGGTCGGTTGAGTTGTGACGAAGTCCTCGAAACGGTCATGCTCGACATGCTCGCCGCGTGGGGTGATGAACGATCGCCACGATCCCTCGGCAAGGCGCGGGCCAACAGCTCAGGGACCGCGCTGAGCCCGCTCTCCGTGGACCGCAAAGCCCCGGCGAGGGTTTCCACCAACATCGCGTTGGCCCGGGGGTTATGTGTGTCGTCGACGTCGCTGGTCATCGCCGAGCGTCTTTCAGCCACCGGTCGAGGTACGCGAGTCGTTGCTCCGCTGTCTGCGGCTCCCTCATTCCACCACTGGCAGAGGGTGGGTCGGAGGCTGGTGATTGACGGCTGCGTTGGTCTGGTGAGTCTGGTGGTGAGTTCTTCACCCACAGCACCTGCGTTCCGCCTGCACTCAGTCGCCGAGGATCCGTTCCCACAGCAGGCCGTCCCGCCAGCTCCCGTCGAGGAGGATCGAGGAGTGGGAGACGCCGTACGGGCTGAATCCGTTGCGGCGCAGTACCCGTTGCGATGGCAGGTTCTCCAGGTTGGTGGACGCCTCGGCGCGGTGCAGGCCGAGTTCGTCCGTCATGACGCGGAGCACGTGGCCGACGGCGCGTCCGGCGTGCCCTTGGTTCTGGGCGACACTGGCGATCCAGTATCCGACGGAGCCACGGCGCAGGTGTGGCTGCGGCAGGATGCCTCCGACGGTGACCTGTCCGATCACGCGGTCGTCGGCGAGCACCACACCCGGCCAGATGGTGCCGGCCCGGTGTCCGGCGAGCAGGCCGTCAATCCGCTCTGCCTGGCCCTCCGGGGTGAAGAAGTCGGCGGGTTGTGCCGGTTCCCACCGTCGGAAGGCCTCGACGTCCCGCTTCCGGTGGGCGGCGATCGGGGTGGCGTCGGCGGGCTCGATCAAGCGGATCGCAGTACTGGTGTGCATGGGTCAGTCCTTGTCGCGGTGCATGGGATGAGACGGTCGGGCCAGGGGAGGGCGCACATGTTGGCGCGCCCTACACCCGCCGCAGGATCGAGTCGATCGCGCAGCTCGAGTTCTCGCCGAACAGGTCCAGATACCGGGTGTCGAGCTGGTATCGATGCGGACTGCTGCGGAGGAACTCGCGGAGGGTGGCCCGCTTGGCCAGGCTGTCCTCGACCAAGAGGTAGTCGCCGGAGGTCAGTCGGGCATCGAAGAAGTCGAGCACGGCCCGGACGTGTGCGTGGGCGTCCTCGATCACCAGCCAGGGCCTGGGCAGGTCATGGGAGTCGGCGAGGACCTCGCCGAGACGTCCGACGTCCCCGGTTCGAAACCGCACCCGGTCGTCCGCCAGGTCCACCGGAGTGCGATCGATCGAGATGATTTCCGGTCGCTGGCCGTGCGCCGCTGCGACGTCGGCCAGCCAGAGTGCGCTCCCGCCGCTGCCGGAGCCGAGTTCGATGATAGTGCCCGGGACCAGCTCGGCGATCAGCATCGGATAACCGGCCAGGTCGAACACCGTCTTGTACAGAGGCCGACCGGCCCACGTGAGGTGATCGGTGACGCCCTGGGTGGCGACGAAGTTTTGGACCGGGAATGCGAGGGCCGCGAGCACGTCCCGGTCGGATCGATCGAGGCGCGGAAGCGGATCCCGGTACCGTTCCCCTGTCAGCAGTGCGAGGTACCCGGTCAGTTCGTCGGATCGGCCGGTGCGCCGGGCCTCGGTCACCGCTCCCCGGATGTGGTGGTCGTGATAGGTGGAGATGCCGCCCTGCCGCTCGACCTTCGCGGCCACGAGGCGCTCGGCGATCTCGGCGAGGCCCTTGACGTCGACTTCGTCCATGGGTCAGCGTCCCGGGCAGGGTGCGGCACAGACCAACCTGGCGTCGACCAGGAGGTCGAGCAGTGCCTGGTCCGCGTCCAGCTCGGTCAGGGTGAAGCTGTCGGTCCGGCCCGACACGGCATGCCATAGGGCTTCCTGGCCGGGCTCCAGGGTGATCAGCCGGTCGGCTGTTCGCAACCGGATCCCGTCGGAGTGCAGGACCCCCTCCGGATGGGCGTGGAACCGCACAGCCCGGTCTTCGCCGATCCCCGACGACACCGGACGGGCGGGTAGCGGGGCGAACTGATCCAGCCGCGCACCGACCACCCGGGTCGCGACCGTCTCCGGGACCAGCTTGGCGATCATGTCGGCGATTTCTCCCATCGCATCGGCCACCGTGGCCTCGGTGCGCGTACCGTCCCGGAACGCGCCCGGGGGCAGTTCCCGGGCCAGCCCGGGATCACGCAGAACCTCGGCCAACAGGGCGCGCAGCACGGCATCCAGCTTCGTGGCCCAGACGGTGAAGGTCAGGTGCAGGCTCGGCTCCGAGCCGCTGCTCCCGCTGTGCCACCACCCCCGAGGTATCCACAGCACGTCACCCTCTGCCAGGACCACCTCCAAGTCGGCCGGATCCTTGGCCGGGTCGTGGTCTGGCGCCCACAGTCGCCACGACTTGCTGCCCGAGACCTGGGTCAGCCAGGCGTGGTAGGGGTCGTGGTGGGCGCCGAAGCCCTGCTCCGTGCGAGGTGTCAGGTAGGCGTTGACAAACACCGGATGCCCGATGTCGGCCGCCAGGCGCCGGCAAGTGTCCGCCAATGGTGGCCAGAACCGCTGCAACCCCTGGAGCACGAGCGTCGCCCCGTCGGCCAGCTCGGCGCCGATCCGGACCGGGTCGGCCAGCCCCTGGACGGCCTGCGACGTGTGCCGTTCCGGCCGGGTCACCAGCTCTGCCGGTACCAACCGGTGGTCCCGGGCCATCCGGAACGCCGGTGCCTGCAGTCCCTGGTCGTTGAGGATCGTGTCCAGCGCCGACCAGGTCAGTGTGGTCCGCAACTCGGAGGCGCTGCCCACCCGGTGGTAGGGCGTGGCGGGCCAATCGTCGGTGAACCAGGTCGGGTCGCCGAGCGCGTCAAGGACGCTCATGTCAGTTCTCCTCTCCGAGTACGGCGCGTACCGCTTCGAGCGCGTCAAGCCGCTTGCGATCCCAGGTGTCCCGGCGGTCTTCGGCCAGTTCCGGTTCGAGGACCTCGACCACGGCGGCCGGCAGCCGCTCCTTCCACCGCCGGAGCAGGAGGGAAGGCCGCCGGTCCCGGAAGTGCAGGCCGTGGGCCACGCGGAGGGCACGTCGGGCGTCTTCGGCGGACAGCTCCGTTCGGCTCAGCAACCAGCGGACGTTCGCCAACGGCACGGTCACGGGGGAGTAGTCCTCCGGGTCGTACAGGAGTGCCACGTCTCCGTCGGACTCGATGGCGCCGGACAGGTACTGCTCGTACACCCAGCCGCTGCCCGTCATGCCCAGGGTCCGGCACTCGACGGCCCGGAGCGCGCCCATCGACGAGGCGCCGACGAGAGGCTGCCCGGAGGCCAGCACCGAGCGGATCTCGGTGATGCTCACCGCGAGGTTCTGGCCGAACTCGCCGTCCAGGATCAGCACCCGATCGATGCCGCCGGCGTTGACCACCTCGACCAGGTCGAGTCGGCGCACCGGGGGCCGCACGTCCAGGTCGTGCCCTGTCCTCGTGGCGAGTGCCCGCAAATCGACCAGGTCGGCGGGGCGCAGGGAGGGTCCGGTGAACAGGATCGTGTTGGGGCGGGTCATCGCGGGGACCTCGCCAACCCGGCCCCGACCATCGAGGCGTGCAGTCTGGTGCCGAGCCGGGCCGGGTCGTTGTGGTGGTTCTCGATGCCGGGCACGATCACTTGGGTCACGGAGAACGGCAGGTCGGGCGGTGCGAGTTCGGTGGCGAACACGAGATCCAATCCGGCCGTCCCGAGCCCGTCGAGAACCAGTCGGAGGTCTCCCTCCACCCTGCCGGTGGTGCTGTTCGGTAGCTCGCCGAAGTCCAGCTCGGACCGGCCGGCGCTCCAGGTGTGCAACATCTTGCGCATCTCTTCGTAGGAGGCGTGTCGGCGGTGTACCTGGCCGTTGAGGTCCTCGCGAGCTCCGGAGATCACGTTCAGTCGGGACTGCGCGGCTTCGGTGAGTGCTCGGCTGAGCGCCACGGTGGGGTCGGGATGACAGCCGGCGCCGCCGTTGATCAGGAGGCCGTCCTCCGAGTGGGTGTCGTCGGTCGTGACGAAGACGGTCGGTATGCCGATCTCGTTGACGTAGCCGAACACCTGTACCTGAATGCCGGCCCCTTCGAACCGGGCGACGAGTTCCCGCGCCTCGGCCGGCAACGTGCCCGACCTGATGCGGTGGCCGCCCCGCAGCGTCTCGCCGAACGCGGTGCAGTCATGCTCGACAAGTTCCAGCAGGCCGTGCAGCAGTGCCTCGCGCGGGCTGTTGCCCGAGGCCAGGCCGATGGTGTTCGAGGAGAACATCCCGTACTCGTCCGGAAACGGGGTGAACACCGCCAGCGCGGGGATGAGTACCTCGGTGTCGGAGCGCAACTCGCGCGCCGGCCACCAGGACAGCGGCTGCCGCTCGGTCCAGCGGTGGCCGCGCCGGAGAATCAGCCGCCGGGGGTCGAGTGTCGGCCGACCGGCCGCGACGAGTTCGGCGTAGCTCGCGCGGAGCGGCGGTTCGGCGGCCCGGGGCTCGCACCAGGTGCGTTCGATCGCCTCCATCATCGCCGAGACCCGTGCGGCCGTCGCGGTCGTGCCCTTGCCACTGGTGACCGTGTTGAGGCCGGGGGCGGCGTCGGGACGGCAACTGTTGAACACCGGGATGCCGAGCACGTCCAGGTCGGTCACGTCGGCGATTCGGGTGATGCCACATCGGTCGAGTACCGCGCCGGCCAGTTCCGCGGTCGCCTCCAGGGTGCGGATCCGCAGCGAAGTGCCGCCCGCGGTGGTCGCGTCGGCCGTGGTCGGCGGGAGCCAGTGCTCGCGGCCGAGGCTGATCCGCGGGGTGAGCGTGGTCGTGGTGGTCGTCATGCTGCCAGCACCTCCGCGCAGGCCGCGCGGACCCAGTCGTACCAGGCGGTCACGTTGGCCGCACGCTCGATGCTGTGACCTTCGTCGGGAAGCAGCATGAGCCGTACGTCGACCTTCCTGGTGTCCAGGGCCCGGTACATGGCCCGGGCCTCGCCGACCGGGACGTGCTGGTCCGCGCAGCCGTGCGAGAGCAACACGGTGACTCCCGGATCGATGCCGTCCAGTGCGAGGCTCTCCCTGCGGTATGCCTCGGACTCCTCGACCGGCCCGTACTCCCGAAGCCAGTGCCAGTGCAGGTCGCTGGCGCGGGCCACGGCGGCGAAGTCCGACCAGCCGGCGTGACTGGCGACGAGTCGGATCTCGGGCAACCGGGTGGCCAGGGCCAGGGCGAGGTAGCCGCCGAAGCTGCCGCCCATCGCGGCGACGCGCCGTGCGTCCAGGTCAGGCCGCCGGAGCGCCGCGCGGACCTGTTCGGCGGCGACCGAGGCCACCTCCGAACTCCACCGACCCCAGCCCCGCTCGACCGTCTCCTGGCCGTACCCCATGGACAGAGGAGGATCAGGCATCAGCACGGCATGGCCCTCCGCGACGAACGGCCACGGATTCCACCGCCACGACCAGTCGATCCAGCTCAACAAGGGGCCGCCATGGCACCAGACGAGTACCGGCAGCGGCTCGGCCGGTTCGTCGGCGGGCAGGCACAGCCAGCTGTGCCACACCGTGCCGTCCTCGGCGAGATGGCTGAGTCGTTCCATGCGTCCGGTCGGCCGGGCGGCGGCCGCCGGGGCCAGCAGGGTGCGCGCGGAGGATCCGGCCAGGTCCACGGCGACTACTTCGGGGGGCAGGTCCACTCGGGACTGTACGACCAATGCCTCGGCTGCCGTGACGGTGACGGACCCCACGGAGCCGGACAGCTCGACCGGCTCGGGACGCTCGCCCTCCGGCAGCACCGTGTACAGACGCCGTCGGCCGTGGTCCTCGCCGACGCAGAGCAGGGTGTGCCCGCACCAAGCCCTCGGCTGGAGCCAGTGCGGGTGACGGGCGGCGGGCCGCAACAGCCGGGAGCCGTCCGACGCCACCAGCACCACGCCCTGGCGCGGTCCGAGCCCCGCAGTGGCCACCCGCTCTGCCGTGCAGGCGAACCACGAACCGTCCGGGGACGGCACGGCATCCCGCAGGTCTTCGTCCGGCCACACCGCCTGCGCGGCGGTCGGGTCCGCCACGGGGATGAGCAGCAGGCCGTGACGGCGGTGGCCGCCGGGCAGGAAGCGGACCACGCCGGCCGCGCACCGGCTGCCGTCCGGGGTCAGTGACAACAGTCCTGTGAGCCGTTCGTTCGGAGCCAGCGTGACGTCGAGTGACTCCGGCACCCCGGCTTCGAGGGATGTCAGAAGCAGGCCGAGCACCTCACCGGCGGCCTGGTAGCCGGAGCGCGGCCAGAGGTCGCCGTCCAGGAGGACGGCGGTTCGGTGTGGATCAGCCCGGTCGACGGGCACCCAGGCCGCCGCGACGACCACGGAGCCGCCGGCGGCGTAGGACACCACGTCGCGGCCCGGACTCAGCACGAGTTCCGTCTCGGCGTCGGGCCGGTGCCGGCGCAGGCTCCGACCGTTGCCCGCCTTGGTGTCGGAGAGGAACAGATAGCCGTCGTCGAGCACGGTCACCGCGGAGGCCCCGGCGTAGGCGTGCGCCAGGGTGAGTTCGCCGTCCGGCCCCGGTGCGTAACCGAGGACGAACGGCACCGGATACGGCCGGTCGGGTCGGGTCATCCTGGCCTCGAGCACCAAGCCGTCCCCGAGCCGGTGCGCGATCTCCGCGCGGACCTGGCCGAGCAAGACGTCCGGTTTCATGTTCGGCCGCCGCGGCGCGGGTCGACCGCGGCCCGGTCCACCAGCGCCGCGTGGTCCAGGTCGGCCAGTGCCTTGCCCAGTTCCGTACGCAGCCAAGCGGTCTTCTGAGCCGGCGTGAGGAAGTGGTGGGTCCCGGCGATCTCGGTGGCCGCCGGGCCGTCGAGGAACTCGGCGATCATCAGGCCGGCCAGCTCGGAACCGGTCGGCTCTTCGATGGTCACGGTGAGGTGGAACGATCCGTCCGGGCCGGCCTCGCAGCTGGTGTCCTGCCCACCGGGCAGGTACAGCACATCGCCGGGAACGAGTTCGATCGCCGGGCCGGAGGGCGGCGTCCAGTGCGACTCGCCGTCCAGCTGGAAGTGCAGTGCGTGCTGATCCGTGGTGTGCTCCGAAGACGCGCTCGCGCCGGGCGGAGTCAGGAAGACCGCCGACCGCGCCCCGCCCCGCAGGTCCGCCCGCAACGCGTCCAGCAGGCCGCGGATGCCGACGTGCCAGTCCTCGGGCTGGTTGAGGGTGATCACCCGCCCCGACGCGTACTTCGCGCGCACCGCATCCGGATCGGCGTAGGCGGGCAATGCCCGGCCCAACACCTCGCGGGTCGTGGTGATGCCCTGCGCGGTCGCGCCGCCGCCGACCTCGCGGAGCATGCTGAAGTACGGTGCGACCAACAGCCCGCACTCGACCATCTCCCAGGCGGCGGCCCGTACGAGCAGGTCCGGCCCGGCCTCGTACCGGAAGACTTCCGGCCGCCGCGCCCATATCTCGGCGGCGAAGGCGTCGACATCTCCGACGATGTCGGCCAGTAGCGTCATCGGATCGTCCTGTTCCGCATTCGTTCGACGGCCGTGCCGACAAGGACGTCCGGGTCGGCCGAGTCCAGGTGGTTCAGCAGCGCCTTCGCCACGGCCGCCGCCCGGTCTTCCAGGGGCAGGGCAGGGTCGACCCTAGGCTGTTCGAAGGTCGCCATCAGGGCCCCGGCCAAGTCACGTGGTGTCGGCTCGGTGATGGTGAAGGTCAGATGCAGGGAAGTGCCGCCCCGGGCGGTGGCCACGTGAGGGAAGCCGTGTGGCAGGTACAGGACGTCGCCGGGTTCCATCACGAAGGTGTGCGAGCGGCTGTCGGCGTCCACGTTCAGCCCCGGACGCGCGTCGATCTGGTCGGGGGCGTCGTAGATCGTCCACTCCTTGGCACCAGCGAGCTGGAGCGCCAGCACGTGCGAGCCGTCCCGGTGGGGGAGCATCCCGGTGTTGTCACAGGGGGTGTAGAAGACGTAGGCCTTGAGTTCGGCGGCGATCCGCGTCTCCAGGGCGCGCATCAGGGTGCGGATCGGAAGGTGCCAGTCTTCGAGTTGGCTGAACTTCATGGTGGCGCCGGCGGCGAGGTGCGACCGGACCCTCTCCGGATCGGCGAACGATCCGACGCGTTGGCCGAGCACGTTCCGGGATCGGGTGAAGTCACCGATCGCGGGCTGGTTGCCCTCGCGCATCAGGGTGAAATAGGGCCAGCGCAGGAGGCCGGCGTCGAGCTGGGCCTGGATGGCGTGCTCGTCGATCAGGCCGTCCGGCGGGGCCGCCTTGGGGAACAAGCCGAACTTCTTGTTCCAGTAAGTGCCCAACAGGTCCACGTCGTCGATCAGTCGGACCAGCGGATGTTCCATGACCACAGCCGTCCCTCTTGGTCGGATCCGGACCAACTCTGGGGCCGCCGAAGCGGCACCCAGAATTGGCTCACCGAAGACCTGTGTTCTTAGGCCTCGTTGATGTTCTCGATCACCATGGGGCGGGAGTGGTCCGAGAGCTCCTCGATTTCCGCGTTGGCTTCTGCGATGAGCAGCTCAGCGTCGGTCGCCCGGAGCTTGTCGTCAAAAGACATGCCGACTCCTTCTGGTTTGAGACGGTTCCAGCGCGTTTGCACCGGATGAAGCATCGACAGTACGTCGATCTGGATCATTCCGATAGGGCATCTGCCCGCCAACTAATGCAAATATCCAAGGAATTCGGCCATGGTGCGGCGCAAACCCGCTGCCCCGAGACCGTGTGCGATCGCGTGCTGACGTGGAGTGCCGTAGTGGCGCAACTCGTCCAGGCGCACGCCGAGGGACAGCGTTCGATGAGCCCGGTCGGGCAGGGCGCGGGCGACCTCGGCGGCGGAGGTGCCCGCGAGATAGGGCTCGACGAGCACGACATTGACCTCCGACTGGTCGGCCACCGCGGCCCGCAGCGCTGCCGCGTCGAAGGGCCGGACGGTCGACGCGTACAGCACGGTCACGTCCAGCGGCCCGGTCGCCTCCAGTACGGCGTCGGCCAGCGGTCCGACCGCGATCACGGTGCCCCGCCCGCCCTCGCGCAGCACCCGGAACCCGTTCCCGTCCGGGTGGTAGGCGTTCTCGTTGGCCTGGTTGGACAGGCGGATGTAGACCAGTCCGCTCCCCGCCGCCGCCCGGCGCAGCTGCGCCTCCACCTCGTCGGGATGACCCGGAACGTGGATCGTCCAATCGGGCAGGGTGGCCAGCAGCGCCACGTCTCCGGGGGACTGGTGGGTCCGCCCACCGCTGGCGATGTCGTAGGACCCGCCCGCGCTGACCAGCACCGCGCCCACGTCCTGGTGGTTCAGGTCGAGTTTGATCTGCTCGAACGGCCGCTCGATGAGGAACGGCGCGAAGCTGTGCGCGATGGGTCGCAACCCGGCCAGGGCCAGGCCGCCGGACACGCTGATCAGCAACTGTTCGCGGATGCCCAGATTGATCACCCGATCCGGATGCTCGCCGGAGGCCCGGCCGAACATCTTCGCGCTCAGGTCGGCTGTGACCAGCGCGAGGTTCTCGTGTTCGGCGAGCAGCTCCGTCGTGACCTCGACGAACCGCTCTCGCATCTGCCCGGCCATCGCTTCTCCTCCTCGGTTGTGTGGTCAGTGGCTAGGGCTGTACTCGACCTCGGCGACCACCACAGAGGGGCGACCCGGATGAGGAGCGGTGAACGCCGCCTCGAGTGCGGTGTGGTCGCGCCCGTCGACCCGCGCCGTCGCCCAACCCTCCACGGCGAAGCGGGTCTCCAATCCGCCGGGCCAGCCCTGGGTCGCGTTGCCGTTGTCGATCACGACGACGTTGAGCTGCTCGAGCCGACTGCGGCCGGCGTAGGCGATCGCCTCGTGGTTGGAGCCCTCGTCGAGTTCGCCGTCGCCGAGCAGTACCCACAGCCGAGGTGACGTCAGGCCGCGCGCCCGCAGGCCCAGCACGGTGCCTACGGCCAACGGGAGACCGTGGCCGAGCGACCCGCTGGAGATCTCCACCCCCGGTATGAGCAACCGGTCCGGGTGGTGGCCGAGAGAAGCGTGGTAGGTGCCGAACCGGTCGAACTCGGCCGGATCGAGGAAGCCCTTCGCGGCCAGCACCGCGTAATAGGCCATCGGACCGTGCCCCTTCGACAGGTAGAACCGGTCGCGGTCGTCCGCCATGTCGGGCCCGACCCGCAGCACCCGGTCGTAGAGCACCCAGAGCACATCCAGGGTGGAAGACGCCGCCTCGGCGTGCTTCTCGTCCCCGGTCATCGAAGCCATCAAGCGGTACAGGTCGTCGTAGACCAGCCCTGTCATCACACCACCTACTTCCCCAACTCCGGTCAGAGGCGCGAACATACACGACCGTCGATCTTCACCGGCCGTCACTCACGGACCGTGACGGGAGGGCTCAGGGCCACTGCCGGGTCGTCGATCAGTGGTCTAGGGTGGGCGGCCATGAGGCATCGGTGGGTGTACGACGAACGAATACCGCCCGGGGAGACGACGCGGGTGTTCCAGAGGCTGATTCGGCAGGGGAAGGTCCCCGGGGGGCGGATGGCGTGATCACCTCCTTCGTTCGTAGCAACTACGCCTCGCTGCGCGGCCCGACGGCCCCCCTGGCGGTGCTGCACCTGCTCGACAGCGTCGGCAACGGCTTGTTCCTGGCCAGTTCGACTGTCTACTTCGTCGTGGTCGTCGGGTTGCCCACCGCTCAGGTCGGGATCGGGCTGTCCCTGGCAGGGCTCACGGGATTCTTCTCCAGTGTCCTGATGGGGCGGGCAGCCGACAGGTTCGGTGCCCGGCGCATGCTGCTGATCAGCATGTTGGCCCTCGCCGGTGTCTACTGCATGTACCCGATGGTCGACTCGGCGCCCACGTTCTTCGTGGTGGTGGCCCTGGTAGGCGCCCTCGAATGGGGCAGCGGTCCGCTGTTCCACACCTTGGTCATGGATCTGGTCCCGGAAGCCGACCGTGTCACCGCACGGGCCGCGCTCCGTTCGGTGTTCAACGTCGGCTTCTCCGCGGGCGCGCTCATCGCCGCGGGGCTGATCGGCATCGGCGGTGCGGCCATGCAGGCACTGCCGCTCGGCAACGCCCTGTCCTTCGCGCTTGCCGCACTGGTGGTCGTCAGGCTGCCGGTCACCAGCCCCGGGCCGCCACCCGAACGAACCTCACGGTTCAGGGCGCTGCGTGACGTCCCGTTCCTCGGTGTGATCGGCGTGTCGACTCTGCTCGCCCTCAACGGCACCGTGCTCGCGGTGGGTGTACCGCTGTGGATCCTCAGTGTCGACGGCGTACCGCGCAGCGTGATCCCGCTGGTGTTCATCCTGAACACCGTGCTGGTGGTCCTGTTGCAGGTCCGGGCCGCCCGAGGCTCGGACCACTTGGACGGCGCTGTCGCCGCCGCCCGCCGATCCGGGCTGGTGAGCGCGGCGGCCTGCCTCGTCATGGTCCTCGGTGGTCTCATCGGTTCCTGGGCGACCGTCGGCATCGCGGTGGTCGCCGTCCTGCTGATCACCGCCGGAGAGCTGTGGCAGTCCGCCGGCGCGTTCGGCATCGGCTACGGGCTGGCTCCTGACACCGCCCGAGGTGAATACCTGGGCGCGTTCCACCTCAGGATGGTCGCGCAGGCCACACTCGGCCCGGCCACGGTGGCCTGGTTCGCGACCGACCTCGCGCCCTACGGCTGGGCGATCGTGGCGGCGGCGCTCCTCGCCGGGGCAGTGCTGATCGGCCCGGCGGTCCGCCTGGCCGAACGCGACCGGGCCACCGCCGTCTGAGTCTCCCCACACTCAAGGACAGGACCTGTGCGATGAATATGCGGTTCGGCGTGAGTTTCTGGAAGCTCGAAGACCGGGCCTCCTGGATGGAGAAGTCCCGACGTGCCGAGGCCCTCGGCTACCACGTGATCACCGTGCCCGACCACATCGACATGCCATCGCCCTTCCCGGCGTGCGTTCTGGCTGCCGAGGCGACCAGGAGCGTCCGGGTCGGCACGTTCGTGAGCAACACCTCGTTCTACAGCCCGGCACTGTTCGCCCGGGACGTCGTCACTACCGCCCAGCTCACCGGAGGGCGGCTGGAGGTCGGCCTCGGCGCGGGGTGGAAGAAGAAGGAGTTCGACCAGGCCGGAATTCCGTTCGAGGCGGCGGGCAAGCGCGTCGACCGACTCGTCGAGACCCTGGACGAGGTCAACCGGGCCTGGAGCGCCGCCCGGCCACGCCCCGGCGCCGCGTCCGACCGGCCGCCCCTGATGATCGGCGGAAACGGTGACCGGGTGCTGAGACTGGCTGCCAGGCACGCCGACATCGTCTCGTTCGCCGGCACCGGATTCGACCCGCAGGGTCGGGGGATGCAGTTCCTCACCGATCGGCAGATGGACGACCGGGTGGCCTTGGTCGATGCGGAACTACGCGCATCCGACCGGGACACCGTGCATCGAAACATCATCGTGCTGCGCACGCAGGTGACGGATGACCGCGCGGCCGCTCGGGAGGACTACTCCCGCTTCCTGCGGGGCACGCTGAGCCCCGAACAGGTCGGCGAACTACCCGCCGTGCTGATCGGGAGCCCGGAACAGATCGCCGAGCAACTCATCGCTCGTCGGGAACGGTTCGGGTTCGACTACGTCACCGTGCAGGAGTCGGCGCTCGACACCTTCGCCAAGGTGATAGCGCTGCTCCGCTGACGCGGGCGCGGAGCCGACCGGCTGCCGTACCAGTCGGCCGGGATCTGCAGGTCGTAGACCTTGGGGCGGGCATGTGCGGGGATGTATCGGGCGGCTGCCTGGTCGCCGAGTGTGATCACACCGCGCTTGGTGAGGGAGGCCAGACGCCGCTGTACCGTCTTGACGTCGCATAGTGCGATCCGGGCCAGTGTTCGCCGCGACGGGAAGGCGTTGGTGCCGTCCGGATCGGCTTCCTCGGCCAGGCCGGCCAGCAGCATCCTGTCCGTCGTGCTGTTTACGGGGCTGTCGTGCAGGGCCCACAGGATTGGCTCAAGTGCCATGCCCCACCACCACATCCAGGGTGAGCGCGATGGTGTCGGGGGAGAGTGCCTGTGGCGCCCTCAGGATGTTTCCGCATGAGCTCATGGCTCAGCGCACCTCTCAGTTCACGCAACTAGGGCCTGTGTGATGTCGTGATCAGTTCCTGGGTCCTGTCCTCTTCGCGAGGTGGAATCCGGTACGACTGTGGTCGTGACACGCAGGCAACTCACCAATGTGCAGTGGAAGTTCGTCGAGCCGTATCTGCCGATCGGTAGGTACGGCCCGTACCCGGAGCGGCTGCGGGAGCAGTTCGAGGGTGTGATGTGGCGGTTCCGGTCCAGTGCCCAGTGGCGGGAGATGCCTGCCGAGTTCGGGCCCTGGGCCACCGTCTACGGACGCTTCCGGGTCTGGCGGGACGCCGGTGTTTTCACCGCCCTGCTGGAAGGCCTGATCGCCGAGGGGGGCCCGCGTGGGAAGGACCGACTTGTCGCTGGTCAGCGTGGATTCCACCACGGTCCGCGCCCACCATGACGCGGCGGGAATGCGCGTCAGCAAGCACCTCATGGAGGCCCTGGAAGAGGCCGCGCGGGAGCAGGAAACGGCCCGCCAAAAAAGGGCGGACCGGAGGAACACAACGGACAGACCGAGCGTCGGCGCATCCGACGCAGACGCAAGCTCCGCCTGAGGCAAGCCCTGCTCGGCAGGTCCCGGGGCGGCCTGACCGGCAAGATTCATCTCGCCGCAGACCGCAGGTGCCGTCCGCTCGCCTTGGTCCTGACCGCCGGGCAGGCCGGGGACAGCCCGCAGTTCATCCCCGTGCTCGCGAAGGTGAGAGTCCGCCTGCCCGTCGGCCGTCCCCGCACGACACCGTCCGCGGTCGCCGCGGACAAGGCCTACTCATCCCGAGGCAACCGCTCCTACCCGCGCAGACGCGGTATCAAAGCAGTCATCCCGGAAAAGCGGGACCAGACCGCCAACCGGAAGAAAAAAGGCGCACGGGGCGGCCGACCCGTCAGCCACGACGCCGACCTTTACAAGGAGCGGTACACGGTCGAACGCCTGATCAACAAGTTGAAGGCCTGGCGTGGCATCGCCACCCGATACGACAAGACCCCGGACAGCTACCTCGCCGGCCTCCACCTCCGCGCCGCAATGATCTGGATCGACGACCTACTGAAGACCACCGAATGATCACGACATCACACAGGCCCTAGTACTGCAACGGTGTTTGACGTGATGGTTGTTGGCCTCTGGTGGCGTGTGTCCGCGTCGTTTGTAGTGGCTGGTGCGGGCCTGGAACTGGCGTCGGCGGCGCCGGTGGGACCAGTGCATGACGTGGTCGACGGGTGCTGGTCGGCGGTGGGTGAGGCGGGTGATCAGGCGTCGGAGTTCGGGAGGGTGAGGGGTATGAGCTGCCCGCAGCGGGGGTTTCTGGGAGCTTGGCCTGGGGTCATAATTCCGCCATGAACATGATTGGATTGCGGCTGTTGCTCGCGACCGTTCTCGTCGGGACCACGCTGAGCGGATGCTCCTTCCTCTCCCCTTTCACGACTTGTGAGGGCACCGGTCCGGAGGTGGCTGCCCTCGATGAGTTGCCGGCCCTGGACCTGCACCCGCCGGGGGCCAGGCCCGTCGACGGCGGCGCGGCGGACGGGGCCACCTGCACCGACGACAGCGGGGACGCCTGGCTGAGCGCGGACCGGCTGTACGTGTACGACGGGAGCGTCGCGGACGTGCTGGCGTACTACGCACGGGAACTGCCGGCGGCGGGCTGGCATCCGGTCCAGCGGACCGGGGCAGCGCCGGAGGGCCGGATCCCCGTCACCTGCTTCGAATCCCCGGACCGGCCGAGCGTCATGGTCGATTTCGAGTCACCCGCCGACCTCCGCGAGTTCTACCTGGTGGACCCGGGTCCCGAGCCGACCGGCTCCGTGCCCCGGATCTGGTTCCACCTGTTCGCAGAGGCGTCGACCGACGGATCGCGCATGGACTGCTACTAAATAAAGGTTGTTGCGGAAGGGTGGGTGTGGGCAGGTCGGCGTGTTGGCTGACCTGCTGTTTCACCGGGCCGTGGCGAGGTTGTGCATGGTGGCGACCGCTTGGGACGGCGTGGGGGAGGCCATCACCTTTTTGACGGCAGTCGCGGAGGATCTTCCAGTTCTTCATCCGGGCGAAGGTGTGCTCGACGCGGGCGCGGATAGCTGCTCCACCCGCTCCGGGGTCAGCGTCGCGGCCCTGGAGCGCTGGTTGCCGATCCGGTACAGCTCGGGGTCACTGTCGTGCAGCTGGGCGGCGACACCGAGGAGGCCGGCCGCGAAGGCTTCTGCCTCCTTCACCACGTGGTGGAAGACGAACGTGCGCCGGAAGCCCTCCTCGGCCGACGCCTTCACCGGCGCGGCCTGCAGAGCGGCCAGGCGCGCCCCGCGGACGGTGTCGGAGCGGCTTTCGGGGCCGAGGAGCTGGGCGGCCTGGAGCTGGGTGTCGGTGATGTCCACGCACACCACCTGGTACGGCGCACAGATCCCCCGGTCGATGGCCTCCGAGAGGGTCAGGGTGAAGCACCGGCTGCCGAACGGGCTGTCGGGGTCGTCGTCCATGCTGGCCACCAGCTCGTCCGGCGCGCCCTGTTCCTGGTCCTCGTCGTCCGCGGCCTGCCACAGCCGCGGCGTGGCGGTCATGTAGAGGCGGCGCAGGGCCGGGATCCGGGTGTTGTCGTGGACGACTGCCCACGGCTTGCCGATCCGGCCCGACGTGTGGTGTGCCTGTCTACGACGATCAGGTCCCAGCCGGGGAGGCCGGCCTGGTGGGCGCGCTCCAGGGTGCCGAGTCCGAGGGAGGTGTACGTGGCGAACACCGTGACACGATCGAAAGGGCGCACCCACGCGACCAGCTCGTCCACGTCCGTGGTGTTCGGGAAGGGCACCTCCTCCCCAAGCAGGGAGGAGACCCCGATCATCGGGCCGCGGTGGCCTCCCTCGCGCCACGCGGCCTCGGTCTGGGCGAGCAGGTCCAGCGACGGCACGAGAACGAGTACACGGCCCGCCCGGAGCTCCTCCGCGCTCCGGGTGGCGACGAGACTCTTCCCGGACCCGGTCGCCATGATCACCTGAGTCCGCAGTCCTTGCGCGGGCACGGTCGACCGGGCCGGCAGTTCGAGGGCGCGGAGCACGGCGTCCACCGCCCCCCGCTGGTGTGAGCGGAGCTGCCTCGTCACGTCTGCTGGTCCTTCGTCTCCTGCGACCGGTGGCACAGTGCGTCATTCATCCGCCTCCTCTCGGCGCCGGTGGTTCCGGCCCGGGCTCCGCGGATCCTGGGGGTGGATGACTTTGTCTTCCGACGTGGCCACACCTACGGAACGGGGCTCGTGGACGTGGAACAGGGAAAGCCGTTCGATGTTCTGCCCGACCGCAGCTCGGAGACCTTTCTTGCCTGGCTGGAGGCCCATCCCGGAGCGGAGGTCATCTGCCGGGACCGGGCTACCAGCTACACCCGCGCGATAAAGCAGGCCGGCACCGGGGCGATCGAGGTGGCCGACCGGTGGCATCTGCTGCAAAACCTGTCCGTTGTGGTGGAGAAGATATGTCACCAGCACCGCAGCTGCCTGCGAAAACACGCCCAAGAGCGAGCTCAACCTGACGCGCCGGTGCCTGACACCTGCGTGCCGGATCAGCCGGCCGCGCTGCCGAAGACCGCCATCGTCGAGCGCACCGTCCACCGGCACGCTGACATCCTCGATCTGGTGGACAAAGGGTGGACGATCAGCGCGATCGCGCGCCGCTTGGGCATGGACCGCAAAACTGTGCGGCACTTCCGGGACAGCGATGTCGGCGTGCTCATCGAATCCGCGCGGCATCGTCGAACGGGGCTCCTCACGCCCTTCCACCCTTACCTGCAGGCCCGGTTCTCCAACGGCTGCACGGACGCCAGCCGGCTCTTCCGCGAAGTCCGCGAGCGTGGATTCGGAGGCACCGTTCAGACCGTCCGCCGATACGTCGCGACGCTCCGAGACGGCACTGCCCTACCCGCACCAGCACCGATTCCGAGCCCACGCGCGATCACATCCTGGATCACGCGCCGCCCTGAGTCGTTGAGTGAAGATGACGAGGTCCGGCTCAGCGACGTCTGCCTGGCCTGCCCAGACATCGCCCGCGCCCGCGAGATCGCGCAGCGGTTCACCGCCCTGGTCCGCGAACGCACAGGTCATTTGTTGCCCGATTGGATCAGCGACGTGGAGCGTGACGCGCCTCAGCCGATCCGCGGGTTCGCCCGGTTCATGAAGTTCGATATCGACGCGTCACCGCGGGGCTGACCTTGCAATACAGCTCTGGCGTCGTGGAAGGCCACGTCAACCGCATCAAAACGATCAAGCGGCAGATGTACGGCCGAGCCTCGTTCCACGTACTGAGAGCCCGAATCCTCATACAGCCGTAGTCATCACGGAACTGCGGTCACAGCCGTTTTCCGAGATCCTCATCAGCGATGCCCGATGAAACCCATTGAGCAGGTCGCCACCCTGGCGACGTTCGGATCGGTGTGGGCCGTGTTCGCAGTCGGCCACAACCTCACGGATCACGTGATCGGCCAGACCGACCACCAGGCCAACGGGAAGGCGGCGCCGTCGGCGGCCGAGGTCGCCGACGGCGCCAGCCCGCGGGGCTGGGCCGCCTGCCTGGGGCACTGCCTTTCTGTCGGGCTTCTCGAAGAGCGAGCGGTAGGCCCCCTCACGGATGTCGTGGTCAGTGCCTCTGCTTTGGGCCGCTGCGGTGTGCGACACGTGGTGTGGACGGCGGCGGCTTGATGTGGCGACGTAGGCGCGGCCCACCGGCCTTACCCCTGAATATCCGGTGGGTCCTCCGCCGTAGGCGAGGCACAATTCCCGGGGAACCGGGGTGAGGGAGAGCTTGTTGGACGTGTTCGCGTGTGCCGGGTGCGGCACCGAGGTGACGGCGCCGGTGTCCCGAGTCGCCCTCCCGGTCCACACCCATCACGGGGGCTGGGAGGAACTCCATCCTCCGCTGATGGAGCCCGCGACGTACGCCGTCGACCCCGGGCCCACTGGACCGCCCTGGCGGTTGTGGGAGGAGGTCGGAGAGGACGCGGCTGCCCGACAGGGCGTGTACGCGCCGGTGTACTCCGTCTCCTTCGGGGCACGGAACCGGATCGTCATCGCCCCAGGCGACTCCCGGTCCATGGTCCTGATCCTTGAGAAGTGCGAGGGCTACTGCCGGGGTGTGGACGGCCGGGCCGGCCCCAATTTGGCGTGCGAGGGGTGCGGGCGTGCCGTGGCTACGCGCATGGACGATTGCGGAGTGTGGCAGACGGTGTGGCTGGAGCCCGACGCGGTCGTACGCCGCCCCTCGGGGCTTTCGGCCGGGCCGCCTCCCGACTGGGACGAGCTGAAGCGCGCCGAGCACCGCGTCCCGCCCGTCGAACCCGATGGGTCGTGGAGCCGCCGGTGGGAGGCGGCAGTTGGGGTCGCGCTGGCCCACCTGGTAGTGGCCACCGGGGACCGCCCGGTGTCCCTGCCCGCCGGCCCCGTCGCAGAGCTGCTCGGCCACGCCGTCGGGCGGTGCCTCCCCGCTGGGCCGGATGCCCGCTCCGTGGGGCTGGCCGGTCCGGGGATCCGCGCGTCTCGGCCCCGTCCTGATGTCCTCCTCGTCCCCCGCCACCCCCGCACGGGCGAACCCTGGCGCCCGCCCGGCGATGAGGCGGCCGTGGTGCCGCTGGACAGCGGAGTATGGGCGTACCTCGCCTACCCGGGCGAGACCTCGCCGGTGCCCGCCACCGGGGTGCTCCCGGAGGGCGTCCTGCGCGACGACTACCCACTGCCGCCGCGCCCCTGGTACCCACTGCGGCCCCACCCCGGCGCCTTCGAGTACACCCTGGTCGGGCTGCCCGCCATCCGCGCCCTCCGGCTACGCAGGTACCACGACGCGTACCAATCATGAACGTCTGGCTGGGCGTCTACGGCGAGGCTGAGCCGGGGACGGTGTCAATTCGAGTGCTCAGTCACAATGGTTGTGACTGGGCGCTGTAGTGGGCCCATGAGCGCTCTACGTGGCACCGCCCGGGTGAGTACCCCTGGGTGGCCGGGTCATGTCAGAGGCGGCTGGCACGATGCTCCGCATGGATCTCGTACACCCGCTCGACGGCCTGGATGCCCGGCCCTGGTCTTTCCTCTCCCATGCGTACGGCAGCGCGGAGGACCTTCCCGATCTACTGCGGGCTCTGACCGGCGCCGACGTGGATGCGGCGGATGAGGCGTTGTCGGAGCTGTACGGGAGCGTTCTGCATCAGGGGACGGTCTACGCCGCCAGCGCGGAGACGGTGCCGTTCCTGGCCGGGATCGCGGCGGCCGGCCACCGCACGGCAGACGTCTTGGCGCTGCTCGGCGGCATGGCAGAGAGCGAGGACGAGTACGGCGTGGCACCGGGCGCGGTCCGGGCGGCCGTGGCGGACCGGCTTCCGTTGCTACTGCCCCTGCTGGCCTCCCCGGAGCCGGAGGTCCGCCGGACCGCGGCCTGGGCGGTGTCCCACACCCGCGCGACCGCGATTGCGCTCCCCTCCCTCCGCGCGCGCTGGGACGAGGAACCCGAACCCTCCGCGCGCGCGGAGGTCCTGGCCGGGATCGCACGGCTCGACCCGCAGGGCGGAGCGGCGGCGGCCGCCGCCGTCCTGGACCCGTCCCAGCCGGCCGAGGTGCGCATGGCCGCCGTCTTCGCCTCCCTCGACGCAGGCGCTCCGTGGACCGAGCCCATGCACACAACGATGCTGTCCCTTCTGCCCGCCGACCCCCTGCGCTCTCATCTCGACCTCGAACGCGGCGAGCCGCTGGCCGCCGTCGTCGAGGCACTCCTGGGCCGGGGCCGCCGCATGGAGCGCAAGGTGGCGTTCGCACTGGTCGACGCAGCCCTGCACGACGGTCGGGCCGAGGTGCGGGCCGAAGGCCTCTGGGCGGCCGACCGCGCCTGCATGCTCTCCCGCAGTGCCCCGCGGCGACTGGTGTGGAACCTGCGAGCGGCGGCCGTCGACGAGGAGTCGGTGGTCGCCATGTCGTCCCTCCTGGGCCGGCTGGGCAGCGTGGCCGCACCGGCCGCGGACATCCTCGCCCCCCTCGCCGGACGGAACCCGGACCACGACGACGACCATGCGGACCGGGCCCTGGCCGCGCTCGTACTGGTTGCGCCCGCGCAGTCCGCCCCGATCCTGGCCGCTGGCCTCGGGCGGCGCCCGCGGGCCCTCGATGCCGCCGCCGGGTTCCGGAGCCCGGAGGACTCCGCCTTCCCGTACAGCGGCGAACTCCTCGACGCGGTCCGGGACCGCCTTGCCCGGCCCGAGGCCCTGAGCGGCAACGAACCCTGGCAGTTGACGAACCTGCTGGCGGGGTGGGGCGACGAGGCAGCGCCGGCGTTGCCCGAGCTGTGCGCGGCGCTCCAGCGTTTGCCCGGCCAGGCCGCCCGGGCCATCGCTTCCGTCGCCGCCGTCTGCGCTCCGGCGGACCGCGCCCGGGCCGTCACCTCGTTGCGGGCGGTAGCGGCCGAGCAGGGAGTCCTCCCCGTGGCGAAGGCCCTGCACGACCTCGACGGCGAGATCGCGCCCCTGCTGCACTGCCTCGAACAGGACCTCCGGCGTGGCGCCGGCCAGCTCAGGGAGGCCGCCAGGATGGCTGGTGCGCTCGGTCCCCGGGCAGCGGCGCTTGCGCCTGCCCTGCGCGAGGCGCTCAGCGGCACGGACGGCGACACCACGCCCGCGTTGGATACGGACACGGCCCTCGCTGAGGCTTTGTGGCGTGTCACGGGGGACGCGGACGGGGTAGTTGCCGTTCTGGACTCGGTCTTCGCACGCGCCGAACAGAACCCCTGGTCCCGGTGGTCGGTGGTGCGGGCCGCCCGCACGACGGTCCTCCTCGGCCCCGCGGGACGGCCGCTCGCCGCCCGCCTGGAAGCCGCCCTCGACGATCCGGCACAGGCACCGGCCGCGGTGCTGGCCCTCACGGCCGTTGCCGAACCCGCCTCGCTGGACCGCACCGCGCTCGCCGAGGCCGCCTTGCGGTCGGCCGAATCGGACGCCGATCCGGCAGGTGCCTGCGACGCCCTGGAAGCACTCGGCCCCGACGCATTGACCGGCGACCACGCGCGCCGACTTGCCGCTCTCGCCGACGGCGACGCCCGGGTGGTCCGCTCGGGAGTCGAAGATCGCGTCATCCGCCAGGACGAAGCCCTCCGAAACCGCGCCCGGCCACTTCTCACCGCCTGCCCGGACCCCGCGGCACCCTGACCTGCCGGGCATCGTCGGCTGCCTCGACATCCGAACCAGGCCGCGCCCCGCACCATTCGTCCCGGACCGTGAGCGTCGTAGTTGGCCGGACGGGCCAACTGCGGCGCTAAGTCACACCAGTTGTGACTTAGAGGGCGTTTAGACCCATATTTGGCTGCTTAGTGCCGCTATCGGCTTGAGGTTGAGCGGGGCCCCTGGGGCTGATGCGGTCTGTGATGCAGGAGCGGCGGCCGCAAGGGCGTCTTGGTCTGGCTACTCCTGTTTCATCCCAAGGTGCCGGGTTGTGCGCCGTGTGCTTCGGGCGCCGGTGTCTGCGCCCGGGCCTGCCGGGTCGTGGGTGGGTAGCTCGGAATCGTGCCTGAACGTCGCCGATATCCCAGTGACCTGTCCGATGCCCGGTGGCAGTTGGTCGAGCCGGTCCTGACCGCGTGGCGGTCCGAGCGCCGCGGCCGGGGCCTGGACATCGGCCGGCCTCCCGACCACGACCTGCGCAGTCTGCTGGATGCCGTTCTATACGTGAACCGCACCGGGATCCCCTGGCGCTACCTGCCGCACGACTATCCACACTGGCACACCGTCTACGCCTACTTCGCCCGATGGCAGGAGGAAGGTGTCTTCGATCAGCTCAACAGCCTCCTGCGGCGCCAAGTCCGCAGGCAGGAAGGCCGGGAGGAGGAACCGACCGCCTGCGTCATCGACTCGCAGAGCATCAAGACATCCACCAACGTGCCCGCCTCCGAGCAAGGCATCGACGCCGGCAAGAAGATCGTGGGCCGCAAGCGGAGCATCGTCATCGACACCGTCGGCCTGCTCCTGGCGGTCATGGTCACCGCTGCGAGCGTGCAGGACTCGATCGCCGGCCAGACCCTGATCGAACGGGTCGCCGCCGACCATCCGACCGTCCGTAAGACCTGGGTCGACGGCGGCTACCGCCAGCACCTCGTCGAACATGCCGCCACCCTCGGCATCGACATGCACATCGTCCGCCGCGACCCCGCTACCAGGGGGTTTGCCGTCCTGCCCCGTCGGTGGACCGCCGAGAGAACCCTCGGCTGGCTCATGAACCACCGCCGCCTGGCCCGCGACTACGAAGCCCACCCACACCGCTCCGAAGCCATGATCCACCTCGCGATGATCAACCTCATGACCCGCCGCCTCACCGCCGAATCCACACCGAGTTGGCGCGGCACGTGAACCACACTCAACCCGGCAATCCAGGATAAAACAACGGGATGAAACGCCCTCTGATAAGCCATCGAGTCACGAGCGTTTGTACGCCGTGCCACCGACGATGAGCAGACCCTTGTACTCGAAGGCCTCGGCCACTGGATCCTCGCCGTAGTGGAAGCGGCGGACGTCACGCTCCTTGCCGGTGGCGGGGTCGAGGAGGTACAGGCGCACGGCCGGGATCATCAGCAGGTCACGGCGTTCGTCGACCACGGTCAGTCTCCCGTCCTGGAGGTGGAAGACGCTGATGTGGGTGTCAAGGTCGTTCTTCCACACCTGCCGTCCGGTGGCCAGGTCGAAGGCCATGGCGTGGTGCCGGGTGCCGACGCCCTTCACGTAGCGGCCGCCGATGGAGTAGAGCCTGGTGTCGTCCACTGCAACGGTGCCGATGGCCAGACTTCTGGAGCTGATGGGCGGGTTGGGCCGGCCGTCCCTGTTGAAGGAGCGGTAGGCGCTGTTGTCGTCCACAACCAGTGGGTCGGCGGAGACGAGGTGCGCGCGGCCTTGGCCCCACACGACCGGCTGACGGTCGCCTATCGGGGTGGACCACAGGAGCGCGCCGGTGGCCGGATCGAACGCGGCCGCGTGCAGTTCGGCGTCCTTGGTGATCCCGTTCGGTTCCTTCTTCGAGCCACCACAGGTGAGGAGGGCGCCCACGTGCCGCACGGCGGGCAGGGCATGGGCAGGGACGCAGTTCGGGGGAACGGCCGCCGTCCAGCGGGGTGTGCCGGTGCGTACGTCGACGGCGCGCAGTCCCTGGTGGGTGAGCACGGTGAGACCGCCGCCCGCGGTCACCTGAGCACGCTCGCGGTCGCCAAAGCGCCTTGTGCGGTCCAGGGCCGGGATTGAGGTGCGCCAGATCTCGCGGCCGTTCTTCATGTCGACCGCGGCGAGTGTGGTGCACAACTGCTGCTTGTCCGAGGCGGGCCGGTTCTCGTTGTCGCGGGTGACGACCATGACGGACTGGTCTACGTCGGCCCTGGTTGCACAGATCTTGGAGTTGCGCGGGGGCCAGTACTCCCAGACCTGTTTGCCGGTCCCGGCGTCGTGGCCGGTTGCCGCGTAGGATCGGCTCCGCACCAACGTGTCGCCGGCCAGCCAGGACCCGTCGCCGTCGTACAGCAAGGTCCCGTCACTGTCGTACGGCTGGGTCCCGTTGACCTGGTCGAGGACCGTGCCGTCCGCGGGGGCCTCCCAGGCGATGTCCATCGAGTCGCCCGGGAAGCGTCCCGCAATGCAGACGGAGGCGACTATGACGGCGCAGATCAGGGCCGCGATCGCACCGCCCCGGATCAGGAAGCGGCGGGTCAGGATGCGGCGGGTCCGTTCCCTGCGCGCGGATGAATCGCCGTTCGGCTCGTCGTCGTTCGATCGCGTCGTTCGCGTGGCCATGCTCGCTACCCCCCCTTGGCGTGACGCCGCCAGCCGGCAGACGGGGCGTCATGGTTCTCCCAGCGCGGTGATCATAGACATGGGTCCGAGCAGGTGTGGCACCGTCAAGGCGTCGGGCTCATCTCCGCTGCGGCTGCTGCACGCGTAGGAAACGCGCGCCAGCCCGAGGTAGCGACGGCGCCGTTCGGGCGTGGGCGGCAGCCGCGGGGCCACCCGCTCCCGCAGGTTGTCACGAACAAGATCAGCGCACACTCCGGAGACCCTGCCGAGCAAGATCGTCGAGGACAAGACCCGAAGCTCAACTCATTCTGAAACGATCAGTTATTCGGCACGTAGAGGTGGTGGCGAGAGGCCGGGTGGGCAGGGCGGGCGGGCGGGCCGCAGGCTGCCGGCGGACCACGAGGTCATCGACACCACGTTCACCTCCGTCAACACGTTCCCGCCGCGGACGATCCGGCGCCGGCCGTGGGAGGTCCTGACCCACGGAGTCCGGGTGAAGGACACCGCCGGACAGCCGGTCTACGCCGACAACCTGGCGCAGCTCACGGACTTCCTGCCGTTCCAGGTCGAGGTCGGTGCGGCGTCTCCTACGAGGCCGGGATCCCCCCGCTGCACCGGCTCCACGAGATGTACCACGTCAACGAGATCGAGGACGAGCTGCTCGGCAAGGGCTTCACGTTCGTCCTCGCCCCGGGGAGGGACCCGCTGCTCGCGGAGATGTTCCTCGAGACCGAGGAGAAGGTGGCGGAGCTGTCGGAGATGTACCGGGCCTGCTTCAACGCCGAGGTCACCCCGGCCCTGCACGCGCTCAAGCGCATGGATCAACTCCCGCTACACATCCGTCAGTTGCATCCGCGTCACAAAGACGATCTACCGGTTCAGGTCCAGCCGCGAGGGTCAATCCCAGAAATTGATCACAGCCGACTACGCCCCCTACTATGGGTCTGCCCTTGAGGGGATGGGCGCTATCGCTGGGTGGGGGAACCATGGACCAAGAGCCGCCAGCGGTGTTCGGCCCGCTGCATGTCGCGCTGTACCGCTGGTCGCTGGAGCGTGGGAACCTTCGTCTGGAGGAGGCTGCTGCCGAGCTGGGCGTTGCCGGGGCCGAGGCCGGATTGGCACTCGGGGACCTGCTGTCCGCCAGGCTTCTGAGGCAGGAGCAGCTCACTGGAGAGATCCTGCCCTGTACGCCCGATACCGCGGGCGCCCATCTCGTAGGACCCATCGAGGCGGCCATCCAACGCCGGCGCCGTGCCGCGCGAGAGGTCGAGGAGAGCCTCGCAGTGTTCCGCTCCGCATATCAGGGGGCGAAGGCGCAGCGCAGCAACCACGAGCCGCTCGAATACCTCAGGTCCCTGGATGCCGTCCGAGCAACGCTCAGCGGGCTCACCGACAACGCCGCGCTGGAAATACGCGCCGCCCACCCGGTGTTGCCGCCCCAGGAGGCGATCGAGGAGGGACTCGAGCGCACGGTGGACTGCCTGCGGCGCGGGGTGCGACTGCGGACTCTGTACCCGCACAGTGTCCTCGCACACCCGTACATGCGGCGCCATCTGGAGCGGCTCACCAGCGAGGGAGCGGAGTTCCGGACCGTCAGCCATGTCGCGTCCCGGGTGATCATTTTCGACCGGGGGACCGCTGTACTGCCTGCTGAGGGCCCGGAACCGGGTGCGCTCGTCCTGCGTGCCGAGCCGCTGCTCGTCTACATCCAGAGGAACTGGGACTCCGCATGGGAGACCTCGCTGCCTTTTGAACCGCTGCCGGGTCAGCTCGGCTACGGCGAAGCCGATCAGGAGCTCAAGCGGGCCATCGTCAGACTCCTCGACGGCGGTCTCAAGGACGAGGTGGTCGCCCGTCGGCTGGGCATCTCCGTACGCGTCTGCCGTCGCCACATAGCCGAGGTCATGAAGGACCTTGGGGCGACGAGTCGCTTCCAAGCGGGGAGTCGTGCTCATGAGCAGGGCTGGCTGGATCGGCGCGACGAGGTAGCTGACGCCGCCTCCTGAGGCGGATGGTGAGGGCCGTGCCCAGCGCCAGGGCCAGGCTCTGTGCGGCCACGGCCAGCCAGAACATCGGGCTCCCCGTGCCGGCGTCGGAGGTCAGGACGTAGAGCTGCCCGCCCACCACTGCGCTGGCCAGGGCTCCGAGTCCCGCCGCCATCCGCACGGTGCCCACGGCCGCGGCGGGCCGGTTCGGTAGCGAGTCCAGGGCTGCCAGATCACATTTGAGGAAGATGAGGAGTTCTCCGAGCGACACCAGGACGGTACCGGCGAAGACCCCCGGCAGGCCGTACGGGCCTACCAGGGCGAGCCCGGCCCCGAAGAGTACGAATGACATGAGCGCCGCCGTACCGAACCGGAGGCGTTCGATCCGGCTGGAGGCAAGCGGTTGCACCACGATGACCAGCACCGTGTTGAGCAGCAGCACGAGGCTGAAGACGCCCGCGGAGTGATGGTCCGACAGGTATACGACCAGGTAGTTTTGGAAGAACATGTAGATGTAGGTGCCCAACCCCGCCACCATCATGGGCGGCTTGAGCAGGGCCTTCGCCAGCACTTCGCGCTTCTCGCCGCCGCCTCGGGACGCGGGGCGGTCCGGTTCGAGGAGCACCGCGTGGGCGATGGCGACCCCGGTGAACACGACCGTGACGGTCACGAAGACCGGCCCGGGCGCCGTCGTGATGAAGAGCGCCGAAATCAGCGGGCCCACGGCCATACCGGTGTTCAGCGCTGAGTTGGTCAACGACAGCACCAGCGGCCGACGGTCCGGCCCCGCTTCCTTGACCAGGTACGCCTTGTTGGCGGGGGTGTACAGAGCGTCGCCCGCCGCCGTCATCAGCAGGGCGGCGACGGCCAGCGCCGGCACTCCGAGCGACAGCGAGAAGAGCAGGAAGCCGCAGGCCCGTACCGTCAGCCCGGCCAGCATGGTGCTCCGCAGGCCGATGCGCTCGGCCACGATCCCGCCCACCATGCCGCCGGAGAACTGCACCAGCGAGGCCGCGCCGATCACGAGTCCGACCACACCCAGCGGGAATCCCAGCCGCTGGTGGAGGAAGACCGACATGAAGGGCAGCACCATGAAGCTGCCCAGCGGCAGCAGGAACGAAGAGACCAGGAAGAACTTCAGCCGGCCGGTCAGCACCGGGGGGCGCGGCCGGGCGCCCGGCGCGGTGGCCGGGTCCGCCTCAGTAGGAGGGGTGCCAGATGTGACCATCGTCGTACTCCACCCAGTAGTTGTCACAGACGGCCCGCATGGCCGCGAACACCTCGTCGTGGGAGCCGGCGCGCAGCCAGACCATCCCCTGGCGGGCGGAGTTGTCCACGGTTTCCACAAGCTCGCAGCCAGGGGTGATGCGGATCTCGTGGTCGAGGACCTCCGGCACGGTGTCCAGGACCTTGGGATCGGCGACCGCCTTGACCCGTCCCGCCGGGGGCAGGATCGAGAAGGACACGGTCACCTGACCGGCAGGCGGCTCGACGGGAACCACGGGGGTGGCAGGAAAGCCCGGGGCGTCGGCGCACAGCGCGGTCAGTGCCGCGTCCAGCTGGAGCGTGCCGGTCGACCACTCGACCATGCGGGAGATCCCGTGTCCGCCGACCCGCGTCTGCGACTCGATGATCACCGGCTGCCCGTCGGTGTCGACCTTCACCTCGGTGTGCGCCACGCCCCAGCCCAGCTCGATGGCGTCCAGCAGCCGGTGGGCAGCCGCGGCGACGCGCTTCGCGTGGACGTCGTGGGGCGGCGGGGGCGGCGTCATGATGTAGTTGACGACGGTCTTCGGGTCGCCGACCAGCTTGGCCAGCGTCACCGCGACGGTCCGGTGTTCGCCGCCGGCGGTGACGGTCTCGACGCTGTAGAGCCCGTCGCCCGGTACGAAGCGCTCCGCCAGGTAGGGGGTGTCGCCCTGCCAGGCGGGGTTCTCCGCCGTCTCCTCCAGGTCCCGGGCGCCGTTGATCTCGTAGACACCCTCGCTGCCCACACCGGCCGCCGGCTTGAGGATCAGGTCGGGTCCGTGCTCCTGCCAGAAGTCGCGCAGCTCCGCCCCGTTGTGCACGAGCCGCCAGCGCAGCGCCAGGTCGGGGTGGGCGTCGAGAACGGCGCGCATGCGGTCCTTGTAGCGGGTGACGGCCACCGGATGCAGGCCGAGTCCTTTGACGCCGAGCGCGTCCGCGACCACTGCCGCCGTCTCGAGCCCGAATTCGGTGAAGGACACGACGGCGTCGAACGGCCGCTGGGCGTGCATGCGACGGGCGTGCACGAGACACGTGGAGATCTGTACGACAGCCGCATGGCATGCCTGTACGCAGTCGCGTTCAAGGGTGCCGTCTTGCCATTCGCTGTCGTGTGTGTCGCCGAGGAAGCTGACGTCGTACCCGGCCTTGACGGCCTTGTCGATCAGGGCCTTCCAGCCGCCGATCATCAGCAGATGAGGTCTGTCCATGATGGTCTCCCTGGAGATGGGTGGCGCGGTCAGAGGATGCGCGGGCGCACGAGCCGGGCCGCGGCCGCGGCGTTGTGCATCGCGAGCTCGGCCGTCGGGCCCTCGGCCACGATCGAGCCGAGGCTTGCGCGCCAGTCGGTGAGCGAGTCGACGGGCGCGCCAGGAGTGAGGGCCGAGTACAGGCGGGGCAGACCTGGGTGGCCGACGAGGTGCTGCTCGCCGTCGAACCCGTCGAACACGCCGGTACGGTCGGCGATGAGGTGGATCTCCGACACGCCGCGCGCCGCGGAGAGCGGCGCGTCCAGGAGGGCGGGGCGCTCTCCGAGAGCCATATCGAGGAAGGCCTCGTAGATGTTGGTGTCGTACGTGCCGCAGACCAGGGTGCCGATATGGCCGCCGCCCAGCCGGGGGTTGATCTCGACGATCTCGTAGCCGTCGCCCGTGACGATGAACTCAGTGTGGGAGAAGCCGCGGTAGCCGATGCCGTCGAGGACGGAGGAGACCCAGGCGGTCAGCTCACGCTGCTGTGGCTCGGGGAATGCGATGGGGAAGGCCTCGCCTTCCTCACGGAAGTGCGGCAGGGGGGAAAGCAGGCGGCTGCTGACTCCGAGCAGACGGGTCTCGCCGTCCCAGCTCAGGGTCTCGGCGCTGTACAGCGGGCCGGCGAAGTAGGGCTCGACGGTGAGCATCCCTCCCCGCAGGTGGCTGTCGCGTGCTGCCGCCAGGATGCCGGGCAGGTCGTCGGCGCTGTGGGCCATCCACACGCCCTGGCTCCCGGTGCCGGAGGTGTCCTTCAGCACGGACGGGTAGGTCAGCTGGTCGGCGAGAGCGGCCGGGTCGGTGGTGGAGGGGTCCACGCTGACCTGGGAGGCACGGGACAGTCCCATCCCGTGCAGGTGTCGGCGCAGCGCGGCCTTGTCACGTACCAGCCGCACGGCCTCGGCGGGCTGGGCCGGCAGGCCGAGTTCGGCCGCGACCTCCAGCGAGACCAGGCTGCAGACGTCCGTGGTGCTGACGAGACCGGCCAGGCCGTCGATCGTCCGCAGTTCTTTGGCCGCCTGGGCCGCATCGGTGGTGTCCACGTCGTGGATGACGAGGGTGGCGGGGTCGCTCAGGGCGATCTCGTGCGCGTACTCGGTGCGGTCGGCGGTGAGCAGGTGGAAGGTGATTCCGCGCTGACGGGCGGCCGAAACGGCTTGGCTGAGCCCGTAGGTGAGCCATTCGAGAGCTGCGATGTGCACGGTGAAATCTCCGATCGAGGGCCGGATGGGATGAGCGGGGGGGAAGTGCGCTGAGTATGTCCCGGCCCGGACGCGGGCTTCCAGCTCTCCTCGGGCGCATGAAGTTGCATGCAGGAAGTACCCGCCGCGCCAGCATTTAGGATCACGCCATGAACGGTGCCTCCCGCCAGAAGACGGATCCGGGAGCCTCGCTCGCCCGGTTCCAGCGGTCGTTGGGCGACCCGCGGCTGCGTTACCCGCTGTGGCCGACGCTGCCGCGCGGCTGTCCCCGTACGCGCACCGCGCAGGTGGACTTCCCGCTGGAGGTCGACTACGCCTACGAGCAGACTCCGGCGGACCTCTTCACGGGGCCGGCGCGCGGCGGGCTGGACCGCTGGGCGCCTCTGTTGCCCCCGCTCGCCGCTCCCGGACTGGGGGAGGGCGCCACGCCGCTGCTTCCGCTCGGCGACGGGGTCTGGATCAAGGACGAGTCGCGGAACCCCACCTGGAGCCACAAGGACCGGCTCAACCGGGTCACGGTGAGCGCGGCCGTCCACCAGGGAGCCCCGGGAATCGCGGTGGCGTCCTCCGGGAACCACGGAGCCTCGGCCGCTGCCTATGCCGCGCGCGCCGGGCTGCGGTGCGTGGTGCTGGCCTCGGCCGGCGCGCCGCCGGCGGTGGCCTCCTTCCTGCGCGCCTATGGAGCCGCCGTCCTCCCCGTCCCCGAGCACAGCCGCTGGCCCTTGCTGAACGAGGTCTGTGACCGGCTCGGCTACCACCCGGTGAGCAATCTGACGCGTACGCACACGGGGCACCCCTTCGGCGCGGAGGGGTACAAGAGCATCGCGTACGAGATTCATGCTGAACTGGGCGTCCCATCGGCCGTGTTCGCCCCCAGCGGGTACGGCGAGCTGCTGTTCGGCGTCTGGAAGGGCTTCGCGGAGCTGCGCCGACTGGGGATCACCGACCGGCTGCCCCGCATGGTCGGGTGCGAACCGGCAGCCGGCGGGCCCCTGGCGGCCGCGATCCGCTCCGGATCCCCGGCCGCCGTCGTGCCGGTCGCGCCCACCGAGGCGTACGCCATCGACTGCGCGGCGGGCGGACACCGCGGGGTGCGCGCGGTCCTCGACAGCCAGGGGGCGGCGCTGCTGGTGACGGACGCGGAGATGGCACGGGCGCAGGAGCGGCTGGCCTCCCAGGGCATCTGGGCGGAGCTGTCGGCCGCTGCGGGACTGGCCGGACTGCACCAGCGGACCGCTGCCGGAGAAGAGTTCGACGGGCCGGTCGTGTGCGTGTCCACTTCAAGCGGCTTCAAGGGCCTGGGAGTGGGTGTCGTGCCGCTGAAGCAGATCGAACCCACGTGGAAGGCCGTCTCCCTGGAGCTGAAGGACTTCGGCATTGCCTGAACCCACTCTCCCCTTCCAGACCGGATGTGCGGTTTTTTAGGGCGGTTGCGGAAGGGTCCTGCCGCCGTGTCGCGGTCGAATGCCCAGTTCAGGGATGGGCGCGAGGGTAGGGCGGAACATCCACGCATGCCAACCGCTGATCATTCCCGTTGACAGAAAACCAGACTGCTGGTTTTGTTGCGGCCATATGGACCTGCTCCCGCACAGCGTGAGACACCCGTACCGCCTGAGCGGCGAGCGCCCCTACCCCCCCACCGCACCACCGGACGTCCGACTGGGCTCGGCCCGTCGGCGGAGGGACCCATGAACATCAGCAGCGCCGGCCGGACAGCCCACCACATGGTCGTCCGACACGCCGAAGACATCATCTGGCACTGATCTGCCAGGTTGTTTTGAAGGAGAACCGAATGCGTACGCTGTCGACACCCCTACCGCCCCGGACGCAGACCGCGCACCACAGGCTCGAGTCGGAGGTACGGAGCTACTCCCGCAAATTTCCCGCTGTCTTCGCGACGGCCCGCGAAGCCTCCCTCTACGACGAGGACGGCAGGCAGTACCTCGACTTCTTCTGCGGCTCGGGGGCCCTGAACTACGGCCACAGCCCCGCGGCTCTCAAGAAGAGACTCATCGAGCACATCGCCGCCGACGGTCTGACCCATGGCCTCGACCTCTTCACCGTCGCGAAGCGAGACTTCCTCGACGCCCTGCACGACACCGTCCTGGCCCCTCGAGGCCTGCGGCACAAGGTCCAGTTCTGCGGCCCTACCGGGACCAACGCCGTCGAGGCCGCTCTCAAACTCGCCCGTAAGGCCACCGGCCGCCGATCCGTCGTCTCCTTCTACGGCGGCTTCCACGGCGTCTCCGCCGGCGCCCTGGCCGTCACCGGCGACCTCGCCACCCGCGCGGCCCTGGGCACCGACGCGCACGGCACCGTCTTCGTTCCCTATCCCGAAGGCCCCACCGGACCGTTCGACTCCCTCGCTTACCTGGAGCGGATGATCGCCGACAGCTCCAGCGGCACACCACTCCCGGCAGCCGTGATCCTGGAGACCCTCCAGTCCGACGGCGGAATCTACTGTGCCTCACCCGAGTTCCTGCGCGGCCTGCGCGAGTTCACCCAGCGGCACGACATCGTGCTCATCGTCGACGACATCTTCGCCGGCTGCGGCCGCACCGGAGACTTCTTCAGCTTCGAGCAAGCCGGCATCGCCCCCGACCTGATCACACTGTCGAAGTCCATCAGCGGCTACGGCCTGCCGATGTCCCTGCTGCTCATCGCCCCGGAGTACGACGTCTGGGCACCTGGCGAGCACAGCGGCACCTTCCGTGGCAACCAGCTGGCCTTCGTCACCGCCACGGCCGCCCTGGACTACTGGAACGACCCGGGATTCCTGAAGCTGCTGCGTGAGAACGCCGACGCACTGGACCGCTTCGCCCGACGCGTCGCCGTCGAACACAGCCTGCCCGCCCGCGGCCGGGGCCTGGTCGTCGGAATCGACACTGCGGACCCGGATCGGGCCCAGCGCATTCAGGAACGGTGCTTCGACGACGGCCTTGTCGTGGAGCGCTGCGGCCGGCGCGATGAGGTCCTGCGCGTCCTGCCGCCTCTCACGATCGGCCGTGAAGAACTCGCGCGAGGGCTGGACATCATCCTCTCCGCGCTCACCGCCACCGCTCCCGGAAAGGGCAGCCATGTCTCAGACCACGACTGACCTACGGCCCCGCATCGGCCGTGCAGGGGGCAGCGTGCCCCGTACCGGCCCGCTCGTCCACAGCGGGCTGAGCCGAGGAACCCTGGGCGAGCTGTTCCAGGGCCCGTACTGGGAGAGCGGGGTCGCGCACATCTCCATCGTCTCGCTGCCCGTCGACAAGTTCAGCTGGTGCCACTTCACCGCGGACCCCGAGGACACCGAGTTCGACGGATCCGCCCTGGACACGCGGCACAAGTCGGCCCGCGCTCTGTCCCTTTTCCTCGACCGCTACGGCCTGACCATGCCCGCCGGACGGATTTCCTTCCACAGTGAGCTGGCCGTGGGCAAGGGCATGGCGAGTTCCACCGCCGACATCGTGGCGACCCTGCGCTGCCTCTTCCGTCTCTTCGCCATCCCCTACGACCAGATGGCCGTGACCGGCATCCTCGGACAGATCGAGCGGGCCGACAGCGTCTTCCTCGAGGAATTCGCCCTCTACCTCAGTGCCTCGCACCGGGTGGTGCGCCCCCTCGGCGACCGCGTCGGACTGTACGCCTGCTACATCACCGAGGAGGGGACGGTCGACACCGAGGCGGCCGGGCCAGCCCTCCTCGCCCACTACGGTCGCCACCGCGACCAGTACGGCGACTGTGTCGACGATCTCGTGACCGCCTTCGCCCGCCAGGACGCCGCCGCCATCGCCGCGGCCGCCACCCGCAGCGCCACGCTGTCACAGGGAGCCGTCCCCAAAACGACGTTCGACCTGCTGCGCGCCCGGCGCACAGACCTCCGTGCCGACGGGCTCTTCGTCGCCCACACCGGCACCGTCATCGGATACCTCTTCCGGCAGCGCCCGGACCAGCAGGCCCACGCCGAACTCTCCGAGTTCTTCCTCGGCATGGGCTACCAGTGCCAGTTCTCTCAGGTGGGGTGGGGAAATGTTTGATCACATAGCCGACGCGGTGAAGCTGCCGGACCTGGTCCGCCTCAGCGGCAATCTCGTAGTCGCCCGGTTCGAGACGATGAAGGTCTACTCCGCCCTCGCGGCCGTCAGGCACCTACTCGACAGCGGCCGTGTGAAGCCCGGCGACACTCTGATGGACAGCTCCAGCGGCACGTACGCGTACTCCCTGGCGCTGGCCTGCCACAAGTACGGCATGAAGTGCCGCATCGTCTGCTCCACGAAGGTGGACCCCTCCGTCCTGGTACAGCTCGAACTACTCGGCGCCGAAGTCGACCAGGTCGCCATCCCGCCGGGCCCCCTCGTCGACAAGATGGACCTGGAAGTGCGCCTGAAGCGCATCCACGAGGTGCTCGCCGCACGGGACGACGTCTACTGGATGCAGCAGTACCACGAGGACTACCACTACCTCGGCTACCGCGACTGCGCCCAGGTCATCCACCAGGCATTCGACACGGACGTCCCGCTGACCCTCGTCGGCGGAGTCGGCTCCGGGTCCTCCACCGGTGCACTGACCACCTACCTGCGGGAACTGCGGCCGGACACCGAACTCGTCGGCATCCAGCCCTTCGAGAGCGTCACCTTCGGCAGCGAGCCCGTCGAGGACCCGGTGGCCAGCATCTCCGGCATCGGCAGCCCCGTCTACTTCAAGAACGTCCGCCACTCGTTGTACGACCGCATCCACTGGATCGCACACGAGCAGGCCATCTCCGCCACCATCCAGCTCTACCGTGAGCACGGGGTCTTCGGCGGGATGTCCTCGGGCTGCGCCTACCTGGCCGCGAACTGGGAAGCCCGCTTCGACTCCGGCCGCCAGTACGTGTTCATCGCCGCGGACACCGGCCACCGGTACATGGACACGGTGTACCGCAAGCACGCCACCGCCGTACCGGTCGCCGGACTGGAGCCGAAGTCCATCGACGTCCTCGACGACCTCGCGCTCCCCTGGTCGGTCATGGACTGGAACCGCCGCGCCTACACCGTCGCCCAGAAGGAACTGCCGTGCTGACCGATTTCGTCCGGCGTTCGGCCAACCAGTCACCGGGGCGCGGGGTGCCGTCCTGGCCGGAGCAGGCGCCGGCCGGCAGGCGCCCCGGGCGGCCCACCGCCGTGGTCACCACCACACCCTCCGACTCGCACACCTGGAACCTGGTCTTCCTCCAGCTTCTTCTGGAGGAACACGGCTACATCGTGCACAACCTCGGAGCATGCGTCCCCGTCGAGGAGCTCGTCGACGGCTGTCGGCGCCACCAGCCCGACCTGCTCGTCCTCAGTTCGGTCAACGGCCACGGCGTCCTGGAGGCACCCGACTGCGTACGCGCCCTGCGCGACGCGGGTCTGCACCGGCTCCGCGCCGTCGCCGGAGGCAAGCTCACGACCGACGGTGCCCTCAGCGACCAGCAGACAACCACGCTCCTCGAAGCAGGATTCGACGCCGTGTTCACCGCTGACCAGCCCGTGGATGCCTTCGCACGCTACCTCCAGCAGGCGGCCGAGGAGCCCGCCGCGGCCGTCTCCGGAGCGGCCGTATGACCGAGGCCGGCCACGCCCGGCCGGAACCGGCCAACGGTCTCGACCGCGTCCTCGGAGCGCACACCCCCGACCAGTTATCTGGGCGGCAACTGGTCGTCCAGACCCGGATGGGTTTTTCCGACCAGGCCACCATGCGGGACGGCCTGATCGCGGTGCGCGACAGCGGCACCGCGAGCATCGGCACCATCACCCTCGACAGCTTCACCCGCACCCTGCAGCACAAGCGGGCCCGCGCGGCCCTCGCAGCGGGCAAACCCCTGAACGGGTACCCGATCGTGACACACGGAGCCGTCCGTACCCGCGAACTCCTCGACGGCATCGCCGCCCCGGACTTTCCCGTGCAGATGCGTCACGGCTCGGCCCGCCCGTACGAGATCTTCCAGGTGATGCTCGATTCCGGCATCACCATCACAGAGGGCGGCCCCGTCTCCTACTGCCTGCCCTACAGCCGTGTCCCACTGCGCGAGGCCACGGCCGAATGGGCCCGCTCCTGTGAACTGCTTGCCGCCCACACCGGGCCGGGAGCGCCGGTACACCTGGAGTCGTTCGGCGGCTGCATGCTTGGCCAGCTCTGCCCGCCCGACCTCCTCATCGCGCTCAGCGTGCTGGAATGCATGTTCTTCGCCGAGCACGGCCTGCGCAGCGTGTCGCTCAGCTATGCCCAGCAGACCCACCCGGCGCAGGACGCCGAAGCCCTGGCCGCCCTGCGGGTGCTCGCCGAAACGTACCTGCCCGCCACCGTCAGCCGGCACATCGTCGTCTACACCTACATGGGCGTCTATCCCCAGACTGCCGACGGCGCCACCCGGCTGCTCGCCGACAGCGCCTCTCTCTCGGTTCGCGCCGGCGCCGGCCGCCTCATCGTCAAGACCGTGGCCGAAGCCCACCGGATCCCGACCATCCGGGAGAACGTACAGGCCCTGCACGATGCCACTGCAGCGGCTCGCACCGCCTCCATCGGTCCCGGGGTACAGGCCGACAGCTCGGGCATCCTCGAAAACGCCATCCGCCTCATCGAGACCACGCTCTCCCTCGCCCCCACAGTGGGCGGCGCACTCGTCGAAGCGTTCCGCCGGGGCGCCCTCGACGTGCCGTACTGCCTTCACCCCGACAACGCGGGGCAAGCCCGTGCCACCGTCGACGACACAGGTCGGCTGGCCTGGCGCACCACTGGCGCCATGCCCATCCGCCCGGCGCCCGACAACGCCACCGGCGCACGCATCCGCGCCGCCGAGCTCCTCACCATGCTCGCCCACACACAACACCGCTACGACAGCCCGCCGACGCCGGCCCGCGCGCTGCGCATCCACACCGCCCGACACCGACACGGAGAACTCACGCGCCATGCCCATTACTGAGAACCCCAACGCACCGCGCATCGCCATCGTCGGCGCCACCGGAGCCGTCGGCACCACCCTGGCCCGGCTCATCGAGGAACGCGGCTTCGAGTACCGCTCCGTCGACCTCGTCGCGTCCGCCCGGTCCACGGGGCGCGAACTTCCCCTCGGCGGTGTCCAGTACCCCGTGCAAGACCTCGCGGCGTACGACTTCTCGCGGGCCGACCTCGCATTCTTCTCCGCCGGCACCGAGGTCAGTCACGCATGGGTGCCCGCCGCCACGGCCGCCGGAACGCTGGTGATCGACAACACCAACGCCTTCCGTATGGACCCCGACACACCCCTCGTCGTACCTCAGGTCAACCCCGAGCAGCTCGACCGGCGGCCGCGCAGCGGCGTCGTTGCCAACCCCAACTGCTCCACCATTCCGCTCGTGCGCCTGCTGCGGCCCGTCCACGAGGCCGCGGGTCTGCGCCAGGTGGTCGTCAGCACCTACCAGGCGGCCTCGGGCCGAGGCCACTCCGGGATCAGCGAACTGTACGAGGACACCCGCCGCACCCTCGCCGAGCCGCCCCTCGAACCGGTCGCCAAGGAGTTCACCCCCACACTCTCCTTCAACCTGGTCCCCTCGATCGACCGCCTTCTCGACGACGGCTTCACCCTCGAGGAGCAGAAGATGCGCCAGGAGAGCGAGAAGATCCTCGGCCTTCCCGGACTCGATCTCACCGCCACGTGCGTCCGGGTTCCTGTGGCCAACGGACACAGCGAGGCCGCCCTCGTCCGTACCGAGCGCCCCCTGGACCGCGACAGCCTCGTCGCTCTCCTCGCAGCTCAACCCGAAGTGACGGTGCACGACCGCCACGAGATCGGCCTGTTCCCCACCCCGCGCACCGTGACCGAACCCGACCACGTCCATGTCGGCCGGATCCGCGTGACGCCCCAGGACCCGAACTCCTTCTGGCTCTGGCTGACGGCCGACAACCTGCGCATTGGCGCCGCCCTCAATGCCATCCAGATCGCCGAGGAACTCCGCCGCCGGGGGACCGTATGAGCACCGCCGACGTCCTGAAGTTCGGCGGGTCCACCTTCCGCACGCCCGACGACTACACCGCGGTCGCTGAAGTGCTCAACCAGCGCCGCCGCCGGACCGGACGCCCCCTCGCGGTCGTCGTGAGTGCGATGCCCGGAGAAACGGAACGGCTGCGCGAACGCCTCGTCGCGGCGCAACCGCACCCGCCCGAGGAGACTGTGGCGGGACTGCTCACCCTCGCCGACACCATCAGCGCCCACCTCCTCGCCGCCGCCCTGCACCACGGCGGAGCCGACGCCACCGTCCTGGTCGGCCATCAGCTCGGGTTCACCACCACAGGGTCTCCCATGTGGGCGCAGCTCACCGCCATCGACCCCGCCCCCCTCCAGAAGGCACTGAACAGCCACGACATCGTCGTCGTACCGGGTGGCCAGGCCGTTGACACGGCGGGCCGGCCCAGCTGGCTCGGCAAGAACAGCTCCGACCTGTCCGCCGTCGCCGTCGCCGTCGCACTGGGCGCGGCAACCTGCGAGATCCATTCCGACGTCGACGGCGTCTACAGCTGCGACCCCCACCTCGTACCGGGAAGCGCCTTGCTGACCGCGCTCACGCACGCACGCGCCGCTGAGTTCTCCCGCTACGGAGCCAAGGTCCTCCACCGGCGTGCCGTGTCACTAGCCGAAGAACACGGCATCCGCATCAGCTGCCGCTCCAACCGGCCGCCGTTCACGGAAGGCACCGTGATCGGAACGGACAGCGCACCCACCGCCATGGTGGTCCTCAACCGGATGTCCCGCGCCCTCCTCTACGACAGCCACGACCAGGCCAGGGCAGCCGCCGATGCGCTCACCGCCGGCGGCGTCGAAGTCTTCACCGCGGACACCGACGAAGGCCCTTGCGTTGTCATCTCGGGCGGCTACGTCGACCTGGAATCTGACCACTGGCGCACCGCCCTGGGAGCAGGCCGCCCCGGAGGCATCCCCGTCGTCAAGGTCGGCCCCACCGACGCGACCGTCCACCTCGCGTCCGGGCCCGACGAGGCCGTCCAGCTGGCCCGACACCTGCACGACGCCCTCAGCCCGATCCTGACGTAAGGAGTCAGTCGCACATGAACACCCACGTCCTCGAACCCACCGCCACCTTCCGCCGCGTGGACCTGGCCGACTCCGACCGGGACACCCTCGCCGAGGCGCTCCTCGCGCTTCCGGACCCGGCACAGGACCTCGACGCCGCAAGCGTTCACCTGCTGCGCGCCTTCACCGCGCTCCCAGTGCCCGCCGTCAACCAGATCCTGGACTTCGGCCGCCACGCCGATACCCCCGGCGTCACCCTGCTGACGAACCTGCCCACAGATCCGGTCCTTCCCCCCACGCCGGTGGACGGCGAACCCGCGCCCGGCAAACCCACCTTCGTCGCCGAGAACGTGATCACCGGCCTGTCCACCCTGCTCGGCGAACCCATCGGCTTTTTGACGGAGAAGGCGGGGCGCGCCATCCACGACGTCGTCCCCGTGAGCACCGGCGCGCACAGCCAGACCAACCAGGGCTCACGCGTCTTCCTCAACTTCCACAACGACATCGTGTATGACGCCGACGGCCGCTACGACGTTCCGAACCCCGATTTCCTGGTCCTCTCCTGCCTTCGCCAGGACCCGCTCGGGGAGGCCGTCACCCACTACGCCGACGCCCGCGACATCGTGCGCACCCTCGACCCGGACACCGTGCGCGTCCTGCGCACAGCGAACTTCCGGCTGAACGCTCCCGGCAGCTACTGCCGCGACGCCGGCCGTGACGAGGTCCTCTCCGCTCGCGTCCCCGTCCTGCACGGCCCCCTGCACTCCCCCGAGATCGCGGTCTCCGCCAACGGCGTCCGGCCGCTCACCACCGCTGCCGAGGCAGCCCTCGAACGGCTCCAGGAGGTCTGCCGAGACCCTGAGGTCAACCACAGCGTGAAACTCGCACCCGGCCAGGCCCTCCTCATCAACAACCGCAAGGGCCTCCACGCCCGCTCCGCCTTCACGGCGCGCCACGACGGGACGGACCGATGGCTTCAGCGCACCTACGTCCGCCGCACCACATGGCCCCTGCGAGAACGGGCCGCCCTCGGATCCCGCCGCATCTACACCTGATCCCGGCACTCCCGGCGTCGAGCAGGGCCCGGAGCCACTCGGACCAGGCCCTGCTCGGCAGCCGTCAGGAGCACACAGGACGACGGTGATGCCGACCTGTTCGAGGAGCCGCAGCAGAGCCGGCGTAGGGCCCGGCTGCTGGACGCGGTCGGCAGGTCAGCTCGGCTGGCATGCCAAGGGCTTGAGACGGCGGGCGAGGCGAGCGGTGTTCGCGGCGAAGGTCCCGGAGCACGTCGACGGCGGAGACCGCAACTGGTACCTCGCCATCGGCTGCGCCATGACCAACACCACTGGCGTCGTGACGGCGGTGCCCGGCCCGGACGGAAAACCACAGGTCAGCAGGGTAACGCCCACCTACGCCGCGACCTTGCCGACGCCGCCCATGGGCTGGGTGTCGAGTTGGGTGATCTGCCAGAGCTGGGTCTCACGGTTGCTGACGTAGATCTGGCCGTTGGCGGTGTCCAGTGCGAGGCCTTCGCAGGTCGCCAGGCCGCTGGCCACCACGCGCTGCGAACCGTCGGCCAGGGTGATTTCGTACAGGCGGCCGTTCACGTGGTCGATGGTGAACGCCTTGCCGTCGCCGGTGAGCTCCATGCGCATGGCGCTCGCCCCGGGGAGGGTGGTCACTAGGCGCTTCGTGCCGTCGGCCAGGTTGACCTCGTACAGGCTGCCGCCGTGGTCCTTCTGGCCGACGTACGCCTTGCCCTTGCCGTCCAGCGCCACTGCGGAGACGCCGACCGGCAGGCCGGTGGCGACCGTGGTCTTCTGCCCGTTCTGCAGGTCGACCGCGATCAGCTTCCCTTCGCTGTGGCTGACGACGTAGGCCTTGCCCTTGCCGTCCAGCGCGAGGCCGTACGCGCCCGGGACACTGGCGACCGCGCTGGAGGTGCCGGTGGACAGGTCCACTGCGAGCAGGCGCCCGTTGCCGTAGTCGGCGGTGTAGGCCTTGCCCTTGCCGTCCAGCTTCACATCGCAGACATCGCCCAGGGTGCTCGCGACCACGCGCTGCGCGCCGGTGGCGATCTTCACCGCGGACAGCTTCTGGCCGCCCCGGTCGGCGACGTACGCCGTGTTCTGCGACGGGTCCACCGCGAGGCCCTCGGACGTGCCCAGGCCCGTCGCGATGAGGGCGAAGCTCCGCCTGGTGGCCATGAGCTTCGACAGGTCTTCGAGCTTCGGCATGTCGTCCTCGCCGATACTCACCTTCGGCGGTCCGGCCGCCTTCAGGGTCGACGAGGCCATGGCGGACGTCGAACCGGGGTCCTCGGAGACCTGACGCTGATCGGCGGACGCGTCGTGGAATTTCTGGAAGAGGGGATTGAGGAAACCCATGACGTCGAACGCCCCGTGCGCCGTCTGGCGCACGAGCCACGGGTCGCGCTCACTCTCCATTTTGCGGACGGCTTCCGAGACGTCGCCGGCCCCGGGGGTGTCCTTGTTGAGCGCTTCAGCGGACTGTTTGGCGGAGTCGGCTCCGCTGCCGCCGCCGTCGAAGATGTTTCCGAATGACACGAGAGTTCCTCCTGATGTGGCTGTTCTGGCCTGCCCGGTGGGTGGTCGCCTTTTCAGAGAGGCTGTTTCTGGCTCTCGTAGTCGAGTGTCTCGGGCTGGAAGACCCGGTGTTCCCCGGTGCGGACGGCCACGATTTCGGCCGACCCCTTCTGCATGAACCTCTTGCCTTCATCGGCCAGGTCGAAGTTGCTGCCGTCCTCGACGGAGTCGCCGAGCTTCCATGCGACGACCCGGGAGTACTTCGGCTGCTTGGCCTGCGGGGGAGCTCCCCTGACCTCCACCGGCTGCGGGTAGTACAAGGCGACCCAACCGCCGAAGGTGACCGGGAATTCGTAGTCGAACTGCCTCACCTGGCGGCGGGTCGTGGCCATGACGTCCGCCCGGCTCATCACTTCCAGGCTGACCGACGACTGGTGTTTCCATTCGGTGGTCAGCGAACCGCTGACGGAGGCGGTGACGCCGAGCAGCAGGTCCGCCCACAGCTCACCGGTGCCCGTGGCGGTAGTCGTGGCCGTCGTCGTGCTCGTCGCCTCCGTCTGGGACTCCTGGTCGACGCCCTGATTGTCCTTGCTGTTCTTCAGGGTGGTCTTCTGGTAGTGCTGCATCGCCATGCTCTTCTGCATCTCCTGCTGCAGCGATGCGATGGATTTGGCCCCGAAGGTGAGCTTCACCTCGCCTTGGAGCGACCAGCTGACGGTGTTCGAGATGGAGAACTCGACCGTGTCCGTCACGGTTATTTTGACGGGGTCGGTTCCGTTGATATACGTCTGCTTGGAGATCATGTCGGGCGGGGGCTGCGTGATGTCGCTCCGCTCTTCGACGACGGGCACGCCCATGTTCATGAACGCGCGCCACCCGCGCTCCTGCGCCGTCTTCTCGTCCTCGGGAAACTCGCCGTAGCGCTTCTTGTTCAACGAGAACCCGATGGGGCTGATCGGCTCTCCCCCTCCTTCGGGGGTCCTCTTCAACGCGCCCCGCTGCTTGTTCCGATCCAGGATGGCTTCGGCCTTGGCCGGGATTTCGAGCTCGTCCTGGTTCCGCGCGGTGAGCGGGTGGCGCATGAACACGTCGTTGATATAGGCCTTGCCTACATCACTCTTCGCGCTTTTCTCCGACATGTACCTGAGGTCTCCCTGAGTCGCGGAAATGAATGATTCTTCCGGTGCACGGTGAAACTACGCGGCTGGCGCAAGATGATCATCAAGCGGAAATGGCCATGGGTTGAAAATCGGACAACCCCCTTTCCACCTGCGGGGATCGCCTTTTCGGCGAGGGGTGGACCGGCCCGTCCCCGGCGGCGCGGGACGTCCGGTGTGGCCGGATCCGTGGTCTCGGGCCGCTTGCGGGGCCGGGGGCGGTCGGGAAGTGGCGGGGATGTGCCGCTGCCGGGGAAGCGCCGCTCTCGCGGGTGTGCGCCGGTGCGAGCCGGCGGCGCGTCGGGCTTGCGGATGCTGCGGCGGCCCAGTGCCCATCGCATCCGGTGGGGGACTTCGCCCTGGTAGTCGAACTCGGCGACGGCTGGCAGCCGCACCGCCGCCCAGTGGTAGAGGCGCGGTCCCTTCGCGCCGTCACCGCACGAGACCTTCTCCCATGCTTCGGGCGGGGCCTGCGCGAACAGGCCGTCGATGCGGGGGCAGCCGACGGTGAACTGTGACTTGGGCACGGCCAGTACGTGAGCTCTTTCAGAGTGGTCACTGATCGGGTGATGGGGGCGGTGTCTGCAACGCACGAGGCTCCTGTGCCGTTGAGAGAGGTGTTCGACGTCTCAACTCATCGGCCCAGGAGCCATGTTGGTTCCCTGTCCTGCCGTACTCGACCTGCCCCATGCCCTGGTCGAGTGGGTCACCATGCTCATCGTCACCCGCGGGGGTGACCGCCGCTGCAAGCTCCCGCCGCACCAGCGTGCCCTGGTCGGCCTGGTGTACCTACGCAGGCACGACACCCTCACGCAGATCGCTGTCGGCTTCGGCATATCCGTAGGCACCGCCCACACCATCACCACAGCCGTCGTCGACCTGCTCGCCGACCGCGCACCCGGCCTGCTGCGCGCCCTGCGCGAAGCCAACCCCGACTACGTCCTGATCGACGGCACCCTCGCGGAGTGCGATACCGAGTCGGCGACAGCCGGGCCGACTACTCGCACAAGCACCGCCGACACGGGGTGAACGTGCAGTTGGTGACCGATCCAGCCGGGCGGCTGCTATGGATCTCGCCCGCACTGCCCGGCCGTGCCCACGACCTGACGGCGGCCCGCACCCACCGGATCATCCGGATCTGTGAACGCCAGGGCGTCCCCGTCCTCGCCGACCGCGCCTACAGGGGGGCCGGCCCGTGGGTGACGACACCCCTCAGACGCCCACCAGGCCGCGACCTCACACCAACCCAGCGAACCGTCAACCGCGCGCTCTCGGCGGCACGGGCACCGGTGGAGCGGGGCGTAGCCCCTCTGAAGTCCTGGCGCATCTTCCGCAGAGCCCGGTGCAGCCCGAATCGAATGTCGTCAATCGCCCCAGCCGTCCTCACCCTGGAGCGGCAACGCTGAAAGAGCTCAGTGTCTCCGCCGCTACTTCCGCGCCTTCCGGCCTCCCGCCAGCCAGGCCGGAAGCGGCAGCCGGTCTCCCGGCCACAGCCCAGGCCGGCCCCGAAGCCCCGACGTGTCGTCCGCTGGATCATGACGAACCCCAGCACCTCGCCCCCACGGACGCCGCCGAACTGAAGGAGATCCGCATGGTCTGCCCTCACCTCGACGCCGCCGCAAGGTACGTCCACGACTTCGCCGAGATGCTCCACCACCTCCGGGGCGACGAACTCCCGGACTGGATGGAACGCGTGCTTGCCGACGACCTTCCAGCCCTCCACTCCCTCGGCGGCCTGCGACGAGACTTCGACGCTGTCATCGCCGGACTCTCCACACCATGGAGTTCGGGTCAGGTCGAGGGCCACGTCACCCGGGTCAAACTCCTCAAACGCATGGCCTACGACCGAGCCAACCTCGACCTCCTACGCCAACGCGTACTCCTCGCCCATGACCGTGCGGCATCGCAACATTCCCGACAGAGCCGAATGACGCGAAACGTCCACCACACCCTTCAGATGTGGGAAGTGAGGCCGGTAACAGGGTCGTGGGAGATCAGCGTCGGTAGCCCCGGGTCATACCGGACGACCTCGGCGGTCAGCAGGGCCCGACGTTGACTGGCCGTCGCGGCCTCGACCAGGAACCGCAGCACGGCGGCCACCCCCGCACCGTCAAGCACGTCCTCGGGCCAGACGGAGAACTCGATCTCCTCCTCGTCGTAGGGCAGGGCGAAGAACCACACGGCGCCAAAGCGGGCCCGGAAGGCGAAACTCGTCCCCTGGCCCTCCGGCTCGTCTGCCCAGACGCGGAAGAGGTCGGCGAAGGCCGGCCGCACGGGATCGAGCCGGGGGTAGGGGTGCTCCACCTCGGTCTCGTCGGCTACGACACGCAAGCGTTCGAGGACCGCGATCCACTCGACGCGGGTCGCGTCGAGGACCCGAATGTCCCTCAGGCTGCCATCGAGATGGAAGACATCGCACATCCACGGCTCGGGCAGGCACCGCGCGCGGGAACCGTGCTCACCGGCGTGGACGTCCTCGTGCGTCAACTCGACCCGTCCCCTCGTGTTGGTCCCTCCCATGGCACCAAGGTAAGAGGTCGCCACGGTACAGAAGGACCTGCCCGGCAGGTTCAGCGGTGGGTGATCCTATGTTCCAGGTCCTGCGACATCACAAGATCCCCGACAGAGCCGAAAAACGTGAACGCTCACAGAGTCCGAGGCGCTGGTGCTGGCGGGGCCCCGAGCGCGCTGGGAGGCCAGAGGAGGGCCGGGGAAGATTCGGCCGGCCGTCTGCGCCAAGTAGATCCTCTGCTGCGTACAGTGAGCCTTTTCCAACCTCATGTTGAGGCGTGGTGAAGGACGAGGACTGCCTTCACGATGTCGGTGATGCGGTTCGTGCTGCAGCGGAGCTTCCGCAGGAGGCGCCAGCCCTTCAGTACGGCCATGGCCTGCTCGCCGACGCACCGTATTTTGGCGTGGCTGCTGTTGTGCCGTCGCTTCCAACGCTTGAGCCGGCGGCCCCGGAAGGGGACTCGGATGTGCCGGCCGGCGCCTTGGTAGGCCTTGTCCGCCCAGCACTTCAGTCCCGCTGCGGCGAGCGCGTCGACGATCCCGTGACTTCGGGCGGCCGTCAGGTCATGGGTGGCTCCGGGCAGGGCCGGGGATGCCCAGAGCAGTCGGCCGAACGGGTCGGTGAGGACTTGGACGTTCATGCCGTGCCGCTTGTGCTTGCCCGAGTAGTACGGGGTGTCGGCGGCGATCCGGTCGATCGGCAGCAGGGTGCCGTCCAGGATCACGTATGCCTTCGTCCGGGCCGTCTCCATCACCTCAGCCAGGGTCGGCGCGAGGGCGGTCAGTACCTCGATGGCCTCGCGTATGTATCGGTACACGGTCGCGATCCCGATGCCGAACCCGGCGGCGAGCTGGGTGTAGGTGTCGCCGCACCGCAGGTGGGCCAGGGCGAGCAGGGCCTGACGGCCGGCGGGCAGGCGCCGCCACCTCGTCCCGATCTCCCACTGCCGAACTGCGAGCTGCGCGGTCAGGTGCCGCAGGGTACGGCTGGACAGGTCGATCGACGACGGGTAAACAAGCACGCGAAGCTCCTGGCAGACATGGGTGATCTTGGTCGAGAACCCGTCTACCAGGAGCTTCGTCGTTCCGTACAGCCCTCGACCCCCAACAGCCCGGCATCGCACTCAGGTTGGAAAAGGCTCAATGGGTATTGAGGGGCCTTCCGGCGGGGGCCGACGGCGTGAGCGGCTGACGTCCGCGCCACGTGGACGGCGGGTGAATCTGTCGTTCAACGACGCGGAGCTGGAGGTCGTCCGGCTGGCTGCGGGGCGGGAGGGGATGTCGCCCGCGTCGTGGGCGGGACGGCAGGTGATGGCGGTCGCGCAACACATCCTGGTGCCGGTCTCCCGGGACGCCGGGGACGTGCTGAGGGAGCTGGTCCAGGCCCGCGTGCACCTGCGGGAGACCGTCGCCGCGCTCCGCTTGCTGACCGCCACCGGCCCGTCCGGGGCCGGCGTCCCGGAGTCGGCCGCCACCGTGGTGGAAGCGGCGTTGGCGGCGGTGGCCCGGGTGGATGAGGCGACGGTCCAGGTGATGCGGGAGAGGCGCCCGCGGTCGTGATGCCGAAGAAGGCGGAGACGGGTTCGACGACGATCGACCTCCTGGACTACCTCTTCGGTCCGCGCGAGCGCGACGAGCACGTCGACCCCCACCTCGTCGCTGGTTGGGACTCCGATCTGCCGTGCCCGGCCCGTACCCCAGCACGCATGTCGCTCGCCGATCTGGCGCTGCTCCTGGACGCGCCCGTGGAGGCGCTGCGCGGCCCGAAGCCGGAAGAACACGTGTGGCACGTCTCGGTCCGCAACCACGCCGACGATCGCGTGCTGTCGGACGCGGAGTGGGCGGAGGTCGCCGCCGCCATGGTGCACGCCGCGGGCATCGCCGGGCACGGTGACGAGCAGGCCTGCCGTTGGATCGCGATACGGCACGCGGACGACCACATCCACATCCTGGCGACCCTCGCCCGCCAGGACGGCCGGCACCCCCGCGTACGCGGCGACATCCTCAACATGCACACGGCCGCCCGCGGTTTCGAAGCCCGCTGGGGCCTCACCCCCATGTCGCCGCTCGACCGCACCGCGCGCCGCCGCCCGTTCACCGGCGAGGCCGAGAAAGCCGCCCGCCGCGGCCTCGCCGAGACCGCCCGGGAGTCCCTGCAGCGCACCGTCCGCCAGGCCGCCGCCCTCGCCCACGGCGACACCGACTTCCTCGACCGGCTCCGCGACGCCGGGCTGCGCGTGCGCGAACGCCGAGACGACGACGGCTCCCTCGTCGGGTACGCGGTCGCGCTGCCCGGGGACCGCGCCGACGGCGGCACCCGACCCGTCTGGTTCGCCGGATCCACGCTCGCCTACGACCTGTCCCTGCCCCGCGTCCGCGAACGCTTCGAACCCTGTCGTCACCCCGGCCGACTGGGCGCTCGCCGAACACCGGATCCGCGAAGCATCCGAACTCCTGGGCCGCGCCAGGCAGGACGAAGGCGCGGGCGACGTCGCAGCCCTCGGCGACCTCCTGGCCGTCGCCGCCGCCCACTCCCCGGCCCGCGTCCGCGACCGCGTCCAGGCAGCGGCCGACGCCTTCGAGCAAGCCGCCCGCGCCCCCGGCGCCCGCAGCCTGGAGGGCCGCGCGCGGGCCGGATGGCGCGCCTCGGGCACTGGAGCGGGCCCCACGCGCCGCACGCGGGGGCGGCGCCGCGGTCGTCCTCACGCTGCTGATCGCGCTCGTGGAAGCGGTGGAGGCCGCCGCCTCCTGGCACCGGGCGCAGGCCTTCCGCGCGCAGGCGAAAGCCGCCTCCGAAGCCGCCGTCCTGCTGCGGGAAGCAGCCGGTCTGACCGGCGCCCCGCCACCGACCACGAAGCCACGCACTGCGCGCACCGCGCGGACGCCGGGCCGTGGCCTGCCGACCGCCACACCCGTTACTGGTGTACCGGTCCGGCCGCGCCCGGATCCTGGCCGGCCGGGCCCGTCCCGTAGGCGCTGACGCCTGACCGAGGGAGCCCCCGCCGATGACGTACCCGCCCCAGCCCGATCCGTTCGCCGAAGCCCTCGGGGAGGCCGCGCAGACCGCCGCGATGGCCTACCGGCTGGTGATGACCATCACCGACGCCGTACGCCGCGCTACCCAAAAGCGCCTCACGGGCAAGGAGGAGGAGCTCGGCGAGGACGCCGCCAAGATGGCGCCGGGCTGGTCGGCCGACCAGCTGCGCGGCGTCCTGGGCGACGACATCCTGGCCGAGCTGATGGCGGGGGCGGACTGGCCGGTGATGGCCCGCCAGCTCGTCGGTCTCCAGCAGGCCGGTGTCGACCTCGGCACGTTTCTGCCGCAGATGGGCCGCATGACTGGCGGAGGGCACGGACCGCTGGGCCGACCTCCTGAAGTCCACGATGCCCGAGGGGCTGGTGCGCGACGCGATCCTCGCCTCCCCGGCCTGGCCGGACATCGCGGCCGCGATGGGCCGGCTCGACGCCCGCGGTATCGACGTCGCCCGGATCCTCCTCGACGCGCACGCAGCCGGAGCGGGCGTCGACCAGGCCGTCGCCGCCGTCACCACCGCGGCCGCCGCCAAAGCACCCGCGCCCGCCCCGGCCACCCCGGCGCCCACCGCCGCCCCGGCCCCTGCTGCTCCCGGTGCTGTGGCGCCGCCGGCCCGGGACGGGCTGGCCTCGCGCATGGGCAGCTCCGGCGATCCGTGGGGCGCGCCTGCGGCGGGACGCGTACCCGCACCCGCCCCGGCTCCGGGCACCGCGCCCGCCCCCGCTGCTGCGCCGGTGCGGGAGGCCGCCGATCCGTGGGCGCCGCCCGCGAGAACG
>NZ_JBSFTP010000036.1:0-65946 GCF_053591315.1 Streptomyces sp. NPDC003042 | reverse complement strand
GGGCGGCGTACTGGAGCGGGCCGGGCTAGATGTGCCCGAGGGCGCGCGTTCGGGGGCCTGGGCCGCCGGAGCGGGCGGAGCCCGGTGCCCGGCGGAGCCGGGTTTCCTGGGACTCCGCCCCAGACCCCGCGCCTCAAACGCCGGCGAGGCTGGAAGTGTGGCGGTGACATGGGATGTGACGGCAAGTAGAGGGGCTGGCCAGGCGGGGCCCGCGAAGCGAGGGGCCGGTTGGCCGGAGGCCAACAACGCAGAGGCCGGTTGGCCGGAGGCCAACAACGCAGAGGCCGGTTGGCCGGAGGCCAACAGCACGGCGGGCGGCAGGGCGCAGCCTGGCGAAGCCGAATGCACGCGGGCAGCCGGGCGCAGCCCGGCGAAGCCGAATGCACGCGGGCAGCCGGGCGCAGCCCGGCGAAGCCGAACGCACGCGGGCAGCCGGGCGCAGCCCGGCGGAGCCGAACGCACGCGGGCAGCCGGGCGCAGCCCGGCGAAGCCGAACGCACGCGGGCAGCCGGGCGCAGCCCGGCGAAGCCGAACGCACGCGGGCAGCCGGGCGCAGCCCGGCGAAGCCGAATGCACGGCGGGCAGCCGGGCGCAGCCCGGCGAAGCCGAATGCACGGCGGGCAGCCGGGCGCAGCCCGGCGAAGCCGAATGGACGCGGGCGGCCGGGCGGAGGCCGGAGGGGCCGAATGCACGGCGGGCAGCCGGGCGCAGCCCGGCGAAGCCGAATGCACGGCGGGCAGCCGGGCGGAGGCCGGCGGAGCCGAATGGACGCGGGCGGCCGGGCGGAGGCCGGAGGGGCCGGATGGGCGTGGTCGCGGCGGCAGTCGGGAGATGACCGGCCAGAATGGGGCGATGAGCGTCACCATCGACATCGCCGGCCTCCCCGCGGAGCGCATCGGTTTCGCGCCGGCCCCGCTCGCCGAACTCTGCATGGCCCTGCACGCGCTCTCGCAGCCCGCCCACCACCCCGGGCTCGACTCCTGGACGACCGCCACCACGGCCTCGCTCGACCCCTGCCTGGCGGACCGGCTCCTCGAAGCCGACTTCATGTGGCGCAGTTCCTTCTCCGACGTCTTCATGGCCTTCGCCGGGATCCCCGGCGGGACCGGTCGGCCCGGCGCGACCCTGGCCGAGGAGCTCGACGTACTCGACCGGCTGGACGACGAGAGGTTCGTGACGGCCGCTCTGGAGCACTGCCGGCTCGGGCTGTACAACGAGGGCGGCGGACCCTCCCCGCTGAAGGACCCGGCCGCGCGGGCCGTGGCGCTGGAGACGGCTGCCGCGCGCGGCCCCCGCCAACTGGCGTTCTCGATCCGGCTGCTGGACGACACCGCCGCCGTGCGCGTCTGGCTGCGCCGGCTGATGGAGGACTGCGACGAGGCCTTCTTCGCCGAGACGTGGCGGCGGATCGGGCCCCGCCAGAGCGCCGACGTCCGGCACAAGACGGAGGTGCTGCGCCGCAAGGGGCTGCCGGCGGCGCTGAAGGAGGTGTCGGCCGCGCTCAGTGTGGACGAGGCGCGGAGCGTGATCACCGCCGACAAGATGGTCAACGGGCAGGCCACCGCCGTCGACCCCCGGGTGGGGGCCGGGCTGGTCTTCGTACCGACGAACTTCGGCTGGCCGCACCTGCTCGTCCTGCACGCACCCGGCTGGCGTCCGGTGGTCCATTACCCGCTCGACCCGCCGGAACTGGCCTCCGCGCCCGGCTCGGTCGAGCTGCTCCAGCGCCGCATGGAGGCCCTGGCGCACCCCATGCGGATGCTGCTGTGCCGCAGCCTCGGCAGGGCCTCGTACACGACCGGCGAGCTGGCAGCCGTCCACGGGATATCCGCGCCGGAGGTCTCCCGGCACCTGGCGGTGCTCAGGAAGGCCGGATTGCTGCATACGCGCCGCCAAGGCCGCTATGTGCAACATCAGTTGGATCTGTCCGTAGTGGCTCGGATAGGCACCGATTTCATCGAGGGAATCCTGCGCTGACGCCCTGGACCCGTTCTGCGGGCGCAGTTTCACCGATATACGGATTTCACAAACCGGAAGCAGCAAAAACTCTGGTCAGAACCCCCGGTTGATGCCTAACGTGCGTCCACCACTCCCCACGCACCGTGCGTCGCACCTGCCGTGAAAGGACTTTCATGCCCTCTCGCCGTATAGCCGCAGCCACCGCCGCACTGGCGGCCGCGGCCCTCGTCTCCCCGCTGCTGCTGGCCGGGCCGGCCGGCGCCACGAGCCCGCAGAGTGACGCCGCCCGGGGTGACGCGCTGGCCAGGAAGCTGGTCAAGGACTCGACCGGGAAGGGGGCCTACAACCACCTGAAGGTGTTGCAGTCGATCGCCGACTACAACAACGGCAACCGGGTGGCCGGCTCCAAGGGCCACGTGCAGTCCGCCCAGTACATCGAGGCCGTGATGAAGGCGGCCGGTTACCAGGTCACGAAGAACGAGTTCGACTTCGTCTACGTCGAGGCGCTCGCCGAGAAGCTCCAGGTCAACGGTGCGGGCGGACGCGACATCCCGATCCACCTGATGACGTACACCGCCAGCGGCCCGGAGGGCGGCGTCACCGCGCAGGTGGCGGTCGCCCCGGTCGACGCGGACGGTACGCACGGCTGCGAGCCCGGCGACTTCGCCGCGGGCGCCTTCACCGGCAAGATCGCCCTGGTCAAGCGCGGCGGCTGCACCTTCGCCGCCAAGCAGGCGAACGCGGCGGCGGCCGGCGCGACCGGCGCGGTCATCTACAACAACACCGCCGGCGCCCTGAACGGCACCATGGGCGACCCGAACGCCGGCAAGATCCCGACCGGTGGTGTCACCCAGGCCGAGGGCGAGAAGCTCGCCGCCGAGGCGACGGCCGGCCCGGTGGAGGTCACCCTCGACATCCGGGAGCTGCGCGAGACCCGCAAGACGTACAACGTCATCGCGGAGACCAAGGGCGGCGACGAGAACAACACCGTCTTCCTCGGAGCCCACCTGGACTCGGTCGCGGCCGGTCCCGGCATCAACGACAACGGCTCCGGCTCGGCGGGCATCCTCCAGGTCGCGCAGCGCCTGGCGAGCCAGCAGTCGAAGGTCAAGAACAAGGTCAAGTTCGCCTGGTGGTCCGCCGAGGAGTACGGCCTGCTCGGCTCCGAGGCGTACGTCGCCTCGCTGAGCGACGCGCAGAAGAAGCAGATCAAGCTCTACCTGAACTTCGACATGATCGCCTCGCCGAACGCCGCGTACTTCGTCTACGACGGCGACGACTCGGACGCGACCGGCGCGGGCCCCGGCCCGGAGGGCTCGGCGCAGCTGGAGAAGGGGATCAACGACTTCCTCGACTCCAAGAACATCCCGCACGAGGGCACGGACTTCTCCGGCCGCTCCGACTACGGCCCGTTCATCGAGGTCGGCATCCCCTCGGGCGGTACGTTCACCGGCGCCGAGGGCATCAAGTCGGCGGAGCAGGCCGCGAAGTTCGGCGGCCAGGCGGGCGTCGCCTACGACGTGAACTACCACGCCAAGGGTGACGACATCAACAACATCGACCAGAAGGCGCTCGACATCAACGTCGACGTCATCGCGAACGCGGTCGGCCACTACGCCCACGACCTGGCCCCGCTCTCGCAGCCGGTCGTCTCGACGCCGACCACCCCGGGCACGGGCAGTGGCGGCGGCCTGCACGACGGCCACGGCCACGAGGTCACCGAGTAGGCACCACACATGAAGTGACGAGGGGCCGGCCTCCCCCATGGGGGTGCCGGCCCTTCGGCGTGCCCGGCGTGCCCGGCGTGCCCGGCGTGCCCGGCGTCGCTAGTCGCTCGCCCAGCCCGTGGTGACGTACGTGATCGCCTGGGCGGTGTCGTTCATCCGGCCGGAGGCGGTGCGGACGCTCCGGCTGAGTTCCACGTGCAGGAAGCGCGTGCTCCGCTCGGCGGCCAGCCGCCCCTGCTCGTTGGTCCGGCCCGCCAGCCGGCATGTGGCCGACCAGGCCCGGCACACCGTGGCGCCCTGCCCTTCGAGCTTCCCGGCGAGGCGTTCGGCGTCCTTCACCGCAAGCTTCCCGGCGCCCGTGGAGACGACGGCGTCGGTGTCGGGGACGGAGTCGTCGGCGAAGCCGTGCAGCTGGATGCCGGGCAGGCCGCGGCGGGTCAGTTCGGCGATCACGGCGTGGAAGACGGAGTCGGTGCGGTGGGCCATGTCGGCGGTGCCCGTCCCGGAACCGCCGTCGCCCGTGTCCTCGTCCTCGCCCTCACCCTCTTTGCCGCCCGCCGTACGGTGGGCCCCCGCCAGGACCAGGACGCCGCCCGGGGCCCCGCGCAGCACCTTGACCCCGAGCCGCTCGGTGTACTGGTCGGCGACCGGGTGCGGGACCTGCACGGACCAGCGCGGCGGCGCCCCGAGGTCGAGGTAGACGCGGCCCCAGCCCCGGTTGGCGGAGCCGGGGCGGGCGGCGGCGTCGCGGACCTCCGCGAAGCGGCGTCCGCTGGGCTGGTCGGTGAAGGTGTCGAGGGCGTAATCCACCTCGGCCAGCCGCGTACGCGCTTTGTCGCTGTTTCCCGCGAAAAGGGAAGAAACAGCCGCGACCACGGCCGCCCGCTCCTCGCGGCTGGGCGGACGATAACCACCCGTCTCGCCGAATGCGGAAGTGAAGCGGGTCACTCGCTGGTGCAGGTCGGGAGGGCGCGGGGAGGGCGAAGCACTGGATTGCGGAGGTTTTCCGGACGAATCGATGGAATCAGAGGAATCGGTGGTGACGCATGCCACCAAAGTCAAGATCGCGACCGCGATTGCGGCAACAATCGTTATGGATTTCGTGATTTTCAGACTCGTCACTGGCTGAAAATAGCGGGGTGAAGAACCGTTCCACCCCCTCGGCCCCCCTCCGCAACAAGCTCGCCGCACTCCTCGTCCTCCCGCTGAGCGTCCCGCTCGCGGCGTGCGGGCTCCTCGGCGACCCGGAGCGGGCTGCGGGATCAGGCGGCGGGGCGGCTTCGGACCCGCGCGGGGGCGGGGGCGGCACGGGTCGCTCGTTCAGCGTCGCCGCCGCGGGCGACATCCTCATCCACCCGCAGCTGACCGACCAGGCCGCGCGGGACGCCAAGGCGGCCGGGCGTTCCGGGTACGACTTCGACCGGATCATGGCGGGGATCAAGCCGGTCGTCAGCAAGGCCGATCTCGGGATCTGCCACATGGAGCCGGTCCTCGGCGAGCCGAACGGCCCCTTCCAGACCTACCCCGACTTCCTCGTCCCGCCGCAGATCGCCAAAGCGATCAAGAACGTCGGCTACGACACCTGCTCGACGGCCTCCAACCACACCCTCGACCACGGCCCGCAGGGCGTGTACCGCACCCTGGACACCCTGGACCGGGAGGGCCTGAAGCACACCGGCTCCGCCCGGAACCAGGAGGAGGCCGACCGGCCGCTGATCCTGGACGTCAAGGGCGTCAAGGTCGCCCAGATCTCCTTCGCCTTCGGCTTCAACGGGCGCCACGTCCCCAAGGACAAGCCCTGGCTGGCCAACCTCACGGACTTCAAGGACATCGCCGCGGCCGAGAAGAAGGCCCGCGCGGCCGGCGCCGAAGTGGTGATCCTCTCCATCCACTGGGGCCGCGAGCACCAGCCCAACCCCAGCAACCCCCAGCTCCAGCTGGCGCGCCGGATCGCCAAGGAGACCGGGATCAACCTGGTCGTCGGGCACCACGCGCACGTGGTCCAGCCGATGGAGAAGGTCGACGGCACCTGGGTCGCGTACGGGCTCGGCAACCAGCTCGCCCGCCACGACGTGCCCAGCGGTCTGACCGAGGAGGGCGCGATCGGCTGGTTCGACTTCGCCGAGAAGGACGGCGCCTGGGACGTCCGGGCCGGCTTCGTGCCCACCTTCACCGACATCCCGCCGGACCCCGAGAGCACCCCCGGCGCCGACCTGCCCGGCACGAGCACGCAGCCGGTACGCGACCACCGCCTGGTCGACGTCGCCGAGGCGCTCAGGAACGACAAGCAGCTCCTGCCGCAGCAGCGCGCCCGCTACCGGCTGGCCTTCGAGCGCACCCAGGGCACGATGCTCAACCGCGGCGGCGCCAAGGACGGGCTGCGGCCCGTGCAGGACCTGCCCGACTGACCCCCGGGTCTCCTGCGCCGACGCCCCGTTCACGACTTCCCTTTCCCCGTCCAGAAGAGGAGCCCCGCCCTGTGGCCGCTTCGCGCAACAAGGGGCGCCGCAAGGCCCGCCGCAGGGCCGACATGTCGCTGCTCGGTGGCATCAGACCGCCGATCACCGTGCTGTCGGTGCTGCTGCTCGCCCTGGCGGGATTCACCGCGCTGAGCCTCGGCAGCGTCCGCGAGGACAGGCTGCCCGCAGCCGTGCTCACCTCGCAGCAGCACTTCGCCGAGGACGGCGCGATCGCCCTGCGCGCCTCGCTCGACGAGAGCGTCACCGACCTCGGCCGGGCCGCCGCCCTGTTCTCCGCCGGGAAGCCCGTCGCTCCCGACGCCGTGCTCGACCGGATCGGCAGCGTCTACCAGAAGTGGCGCGGCACCGCGGTCGTCGAGATCGCGTCGGGCCGCCTGCTGGCCACCCGCGGCGAAAACCTCCCCCTCACGGCGATCGACCGCTCCCGGCTCTCCGGCGAGGGCGGCCTGGCCCCGCGCATGGTGAAACTGGCCAACGGCGAGACCCGCCTGCTGACCCTCTCCCTGCTGTCCTGGAAGGACCAGCCCCAGCAACTGCTGGTCGCCTCCAGCAGCCTGCGCTTCCCCGGCATCAGCCTCGGCAACTTCCGGGCCATCGCCGTCGTCGGCTCCGACGGCACGGTGCTCAGCGACGACGGCATCCCCGAGCCCGAGATGGTCCTCACCGACCTCCAGCGGGCGGACGTCAAACGCGACATCAAGCAGCTCCGCGCCTTCGCCAAGACGGCCGCCGAGCGGGCCGGGGCCCATCCCCTGACCGTGAAGGAGCCCGGCTCCGGCGGCTTCCTCGGAGTCAGCGGCAGCCTCACGGGAGGCGAGTGGGGCGGTGAACGCGCCGCCGCGGGCTACGCCCGTCTCGCCGGACCCGAACCGGGCGTCGGCACCAGCGCCACGAGCCTGGAGCTGACCGTCGTCGCCATGGTCAACGTCGCGCAGAACCCCGCCCGCACCTCCGACGCCTTCGCCGGGCTGGTCCTGGCCGGCGCCCTGCTCCTGGTCGGCGCCCTGGTCGTCGCGCTGCTGGTCACCACCGTGCAGCGCCCGCTGATCACCCTGTTCCTGGAGAGCCGGCGGCTCACCCGCGGCGACCTGACCCGGCCGGTGTCCGTCCCCCGCGGGGGCGAGGCGGCCCGCATCGCCACCGCGCTGGAACGGCTGCGCGGGCAGCTGCTCGGCGAGGACGCCACCGGCGCCGCCGGGGACACCCGCCCCTCCCCCCGCAAGCGGCGCCGCCTGGGCGCCCGTACGCTCCTCGCCCTGTGCGCGGTCCTGCTGCTGGCGTGGTGCGTGCCGCTGGGCCTGCTCGTCAACCGGGCCGGCGACGAGGTCGTCGTACCGCAGCAGCTGGTCAACGACCAGCGCGAGCGCACCGACACCCTCAACGACCGCATCCGGCGCGCCCTCAACGAGGGCCACGCCGACCTGCTGTCCGTGGCCTCGCTGATGGGCGGGGACACGACCCCGCAGCACATGGGCACCGTCCTGGAGCGCACGGCACAGGAGCACCTGCGCTACGAGTCCCTCTACGTGCTCGACGGCTCCGGCAAGGTCCTCGCCCAGGCGGGCGGCCAGCCGCGGGCCACCGGCGGCAAGGGTCCCCGTAAGGAGCCGATCGCGCTGTACGACGGCGCCAACGAGCCGGTCGTCGTCGCGACGGCCGAGATCCCGGGCCGCGGCGGGGCGGCGATCGTCGGCGAGTTCCGCATCGACTTCCTCAACTCCCTGCTCAAGCGGCCCGGCCTGGGCGAGATCCGGGTGGTCGACGCCCGGCACCGGGTCATCGCCTCCAACAGCGGCTACCGCGCCTTCGAGAAGCTCGACGACGAGCGGATCGACGCCCTCGTGGCGGGCTCCGCCCTCAAGGTCGGCATGTCGCCGCGGCCGGGCAGCATCCTCTACCGCGGCGGCGGCGACCACGTCATCGCGGCCGCGGCGCCCTTCGTGGGCGGCGGCGCCGCCAAGCCGTTGGACTGGATCGTGGTCAGCTGGCAGTCCGCCAAGGGCCTGGCCATCCACGAGTACAGCCTGCAGAACCGCACCGTCCTCGCCGGCCTGCTCGGCCTCGCGGTCGGCGCGGCCTGCCTGGGCTGGCTGCGGATCGTCGTCGTCGGCCCGCTGCGCGAACTGGCGCGGCGCGCCGAGGCGCTCGCGGACGGCGACCGGCGCACGGTGCTGTACCCGCGCCACCACGACGAGGTGGGCGCCGTGACCCGCAGCCTGGAGATCATCCGGCAGCAGCTCCCACAGCGTCAGCAGCACAAGCAGCGCAAGCAGGCCGGCGGGCAGCAGCCTTCCGCTCCGGCCGGAAGGAACTGAACCCCGTGCTCTTCCTCTACTGCGTGCTGCTCGTCAGCTGCGCGATCATGCTGGTCGCGGGCATCGTGGAGCAGCGGCGACACTTCACCAACCTCGACCGCATCCCCTCCCGGGTGCTGGTCAACGGCATCCGCGGCAAGAGCTCCATCACCCGGCTGTGCGCGGGCGCCCTGCGGGGCGGCGGTCTGACCACGGTCGCGAAGACGACGGGTACGGCGGCCCGGTTCATCCACCCCGACGCCACCGAGGAGCCGGTCCACCGCAAGTTCGGCATCGCCAACGTCGTCGAGCAGATCGGCATCGTACGGCGCGCCGCCGCCTACCGCCCGGACGCGCTGGTCATGGAGTGCATGGCGGTCATGCCGGCACTCCAGGAGATCAACCAGTCCAAGCTGATCCAGTCGACCATCGGCGTCCTGTGCAACGTCCGCGAGGACCACGTCGCCGAGATGGGCCCGACCCTCGACGACATCGCGCGCTCCCTGTCGCGCTCGATGCCGCACGGCGGGATCTGCGTCACCGCCGAGAAGGAACGTTTCGACGTCCTCCAGGAGGAAGCCGACGCACGCGACTGCCGGCTCATCTACGCCGACCCGGACACGGTCAGCGACGAGGAGCTGCGCGGGTTCAGCTGGTTCACCTTCAAGGAGAACGTCGCCATCGCGCTCACCGTCGCCGAACTCCTCGGCGTCGACCGGGCCACCGCCCTGCGGGGGATGTACGACGCCCCGCCGGACCCGGGCGTGCTCTCGGTCGAGCGGTACCTGGCCCCCGGCGGCAAGCGGCTGCGCTTCGCCAACGTCTTCGCGGCCAACGACCCCGAGTCGACGCTGATGAACATCAACCAGCTGCTGGACCTGGGGGCGGTGGACCGCCCCCTGAACGTGGTGATCAACTGCCGGCCCGACCGCGTCGAACGCAACGGCCAGATGGGCGCGATCATCCCCGACCTGCGGCCGGACAAGGTCTTCGTGATCGGCCACCCGGCCAGGAGCGCCATCGACGCGATCCCGGCCGAGTGGCAGGACCGCGCCGTCGACCTGGGCGGCGACCACCGCGACGGCGAGGCCTTCGTGCACGAGCTGCTGGGCCACCTCGGCGCCGACTCCTCGCTCGTCGCCATCGGCAACATCCACGGTCAGGGCGAGGTGCTGCTGGAACACCTCGCGGAGCTGCCGGCGGACGAGGGGGAGACCCCCGCGGCGCACCCGGCCGAGCCGTACGCCGCCCCGTACGCGCAGCCGTACGCGGATCCGTACGCGCAGGTCCCGCCCCCGCCGGACCCGTACGGGATCGACGCCGCCGTACCCGTACCGGCCTGGCCCTCCCTCCCCCACGTCCCAGCGCAGGCGCCGGCCCAGCCGAACTGGCAGAACCCAGGAGAACCCCGTTGATCCCCGCCGTCCTCACCCCCGAGATCGCCGCGATCGGCATCGCGCTGGGCCTGCTGTTCTCGCTCGTCTGCTACCTCACGACCAACCTCTCCCCCGGCGGAATGATCACCCCGGGCTGGCTGGCGCTGACCCTCCTGGAGGACCTCCAGCGAGCCGCCCTCGTGGTCGGCGTGACCGTGATGACGTACGTCCTGACGCTGCTCGTCCAGCGCTTCGTGATCCTCTACGGCAAGCGCCTCTTCGCGGCCGTCGTCCTGCTCGGCGTGCTGCTCCAGGCCACCGTGGTGATCGCGCTCCAGGTGGAGTTCCCGCTGCTCTACACGAACCAGACCCTCGGCTTCATCGTGCCGGGCCTGATCGCGTACCAGCTGGTCCGCCAGCCCAAGGGGGCCACACTGCTCGCCACCGGCAGCACCACGCTCATGACGTACGTCGTGCTGACCGCGGGCATCCTGCTGGGCGTCATGCCGGCCGCCTGACCCTCCGTCCGCCCCTCCCCCGTAAGTTCCACCGTCCCTTCCACCGCCCCGGAGCATCCCGTATGACCGCCAAGTCGAAGAGCCGCACGCGCCCCGCTCTGCACGCGGCCACCGTGCTCGCGCTGCTGGCCGGCAGCGCGTACCTCACCTACGCCCTGCGCGCCGAGGAGCAGGCCAAGGCGCCCGCCGTCCAGGTGGTCGACGGCACGAACGTCGCGGGCGGGCTCCCGGCGGGCGAGGCCGGGGCCCACCAGTGGGAACGCGTCCAGGGCCCCGACCGTTCGGTGATGCGCGACGGCACCGGCCAGGTGCTGGCGACCTTCACCGACGGCGCTCGTACGGCCACCCTCACCGGGCCGAGCCGCACGTTCACCGAGCCCGCCAACACCAAGTCCCGGGTGGTCACCGAGAACTGGGTCCGCCTGATGCCGGAGCCGTGGAAGCCGGGCGCGGAGAACCAGCGGTGGTTCAAGGAATGGTTCAAGAAGTACTTCGGGAGCCAGGAGGACGACGTCTTCGCCATGGCCTTCCAGTACGGCGACCAGGCCCCGGTGAAGAAGGACGCGCAGGGCACGTCCTACGCCGGTGACGCCTCCTTCGGCCCGCTCAACCCCAACGGCTCGGCCGGGAGCGACCTGCGCCTGGAGCAGTCGGACTTCTACGACTACCTCGGTACGCCCTACACCTTCCGCAACGGCACCACGAAGCAGCCCCAGACCGCCCGCTACCGCGCGATGGACTGCTCGGGCTTCGTACGCACCGTCTTCGGATACCGGGCCCGCTACCCGCTCATGCCCGACGACACCCCCGGCTCCGGCCTGCCGCGCACCGCGAACGGCATGGCCCGCTCCAAGCTGGGCACGGACGTCCTCGCGCTCAAGGGCGTCGGGCCCGGGGACCGGCCCACCTCGATCGACGTGATCCAGCCGGGCGACCTGCTGTTCTTCAAGCTCGACGCGCGCACCAAGGACCGCCTGGACCACACGGGCATCTACCTGGGCACCGATACCGACGGCCACAAGATCTTCATCTCCAGCCGCGAGGAGGCCAACGGCCCCACCATCGGCGACAAGGGCGGCACCTCGCGCCTCGACGGCAACGGCTACTACGCGACGACGCTGCGCAGCGCGAAGCGGCTGTAGGCCGCCGGGGCCGTCCCTCGACGCGACCCCGTGCGAGGGACGGCCCCGGCGGGCCTCCTCAGCGGTTGTCGTCGAGTTCCTGGTGCATCTGGGGCTGGTCGTCCTCGTCGTGGGTCAGCGCGTAACGTTCGACGGCGTTGAACGCCTTCGACGCCACGCCGAGCACCTCCTTGTACGGGTTGACGCCCACGGTCTTCTTGGCGGCGCCGCCGAGAAGACCGCCGCCCGTACCGCTGATGAGGCCGTGGCCCGCGGCGAGGGGCTTGCCGGCGACGTCCAGGACGCTCCGCTTCAGGCCGGCCATGTCGGCGTACTTGTCGGTGAGCGCGGTGCGGACCATCGCGACGAACGCGTCGTGGAAGCCGGGAGGCAGGAACTTCTTGTAGAACTCGATGGCCTGGTGCGTCATGAACACACCGTCATCGGTCTTCTTCCACTCCTTGTCCCGCTGGGAGTTCCACAGCTGCTCCACCTCGTCGGCGTCCTTGGGCAGCAGCCACTTCTCCGGCGTGCCGAGGTAGTGGTTGACGTAGTGCCAGGCACACATGAAGCCGTCCGCGTCGTCCTTGGAGACGTCCAGGCCGAGGTTCCTCATCGCCTGGATGATCTGCGTGCTGAAGACGCAGGCGGCGCCGGTGGTGTACTTCTGGGAGACCGGCTCGCCCCACTTGGCGTAGTCCCACTCGCCGCTCTTCTTGTGCAGCTGCCGCACCGAGGCATGGACCAGACGCACCTTGATCACGCTCGCGGCCAGGCTGAGGTCCCTCATGGCGTTCTCGTTGCCCATGTCGACGAACAGCCGCGAGGACTGCGACAGACGCCGGCCCGGCCCTTCCACGCCGCCCAGCCGGCCCGTGGAGCGCAGGGTGAAGGCCCCGGTGGGGGAGAGGTAGGTGCCGATGAGGCCGACAGTGCCCTGGAGCATGGACACCTCGCCGTGGTGGTGGGCGAAGAACCTCTCCGCCGCCTTGACGTCGGCTTCGCTCCAGCCCGGCGGCGGGGCCGCGGCTTCCTTCACGAACTGGGCGAGCCGCTCGGGCAGCTGCGAGAGGTCCTGGTCGGGCCCCAGTTTGTTGACGGTGCGGAACAGCGCGTTGACCCCGTCGATTTCCTGGTTGTCGATCATGTCGGAGACGAGCGCGTCGGCGGGCGGGTCCCCGACCTTGCTCGCGGCTTCTAGTTCAGCGGCGACCGTTGCGGGCGTCAGTGCCATGGCGGAACTCCGTTCCTCGTTGAACAGACGGATGGGCGGAAAGATCACCAGTCGGGATCTTGCCCGCGCCGGTACGGGCCCGCGATGCTCCATCCGAGTCCTACGGAGGTGCGCCCCGCGCGCGAAGGGGGCGCACTCAGTTCGTGTCCGCGGCGTCTCCCGGCCACGGGCGGATCCCCACCGGCTGGACCAGCCAGCCGAAGTCGCCCAGGCCGCCGCGGGCAGTGAGTTCCGCCGCCTCGCCCGCCGCCGACAGGGCGCGGACGTACGCCGCCGGGTCCGCGGAGGCCAGGGACAGCGGGGGCCGGCCGCCCGAGACGCCGAGGGCGGCCAGGGCGGCGCGCTGGGTGAGCAGGGTGGCCGGCTCCGGGGTCCCGCGGGCCGCCGCGCAGGCGTCGAGCGCCACGTGGGCGGTGATGTCGCAGCCGCCGTCCGGGACCGGCGCGACCTCGCGGCCCGCCCGGAATCCCGTCAGGGTGCCGTGCGGGGGCCGGGCTTCGCGGTGGTGCGCGTAGTCCACGGCCACCGCCAGCCCCCGCTCCAGGGTGGCGACGGCCGCCGCCCAGGCCTCGTCGCGCGGCCGGCCGATCTCCGCCCGCCCTCCCCCGTCCGCCGCGCCGGGCCACCACCGCTCCAGCCAGGCCCGGTCCGCCGCGTCGAGCGGGCCGCCGGGGTGCTCCGTACCGTCGGGCGCGACCAGGACGTACCGGCCGTGCTCGGCGATCTCCAGCGGTACGTTGTCCAGCCACTCGTTGGCGAACAGCAGCCCCGTCGTCCGTTCGGGCGGGGCCTGAACCCAGCGGATCCGCGGATCGAGCCCCTGCGGCGGCTCCGCGCGCTCCACCGCGTACGGGCGCACGCGCCCGGCCACCGCGGCCGGCAGGGCGGCGAGCACCCCGGTCAGCAGCTCACCCCGCCCGGCCCCCATGTCGACGAGGTCCAGCTCCGGTGGCTGCCCCAGCTCCTCGTCGACCGTGCCCAGCAACCGGGCCACGGCCCGCGCGTAGAGCGGCGAGGCGTGCACGGAGGTGCGGAAGTGCCCGGCGGGCCCGGGGCCGCCGGGGCGCACGTAGAAGCCTCCGGGTCCGTACAGCGCGGCCTCCATCGCCGCCCGCCACCGAACGGGACCTTTGCCTTCTGCCTGAGCGCTCATCACACAAACGCTACTGTTCGGTCCACCTTGCGGAGTACGCCCTGGTCGCCGGAATCGGACCTGTGGTTGACTCCAGCACCTATTTCCCTTCCCTACTCTGGGTTACGTGCAGCGCCTCTACGACTTCATCCGCAGACACCCGACGGGCGTCGACAGCTTCTGGGCTGTCCTCTTCTGTGGGTTCTCGCTGCTGAATGTCGCCTCGACCGGGAACGGCAGCACCGCAATGCGGCTGGCCACCGTCCCCGTGGTGCTCGCGCTGACCGCCGTCGTGGCCCTGCGCCGCAAGTGGACGCAGGCGATGTTCTGGCTGACCGTGGCCGCGGGCGCCTACCAGCTGGCCATCGGTGCCGAAGCGCAGTTCTGCGACTTCGCCATGCTCGTGATCCTCTTCACGGTCGCCGCGGGCGACGTCCCGCGCTGGGTCTCGCGCGTGGCCCTCGGCGCGGGGCTGCTCGCCTCCCCGCTGTACTTCCTGCGCTTCGGCGTGGACAAGGGGTCCAGCGCCGGGGAGGACGTCTTCTTCACCCTCTTCATGATCGTCCCCTTCGCCCTCGCCTGGGTGATGGGCGATTCGCTGCGCACCCGCCGGGCCTACTACGCTCAGCTCGTCGAGCGCAACCAGCGGCTGGAGAAGGAGCGCGAGGCCCAGGCCAAGGTGGCGGTCGCCGCCGAGCGCGCCCGGATCGCCCGCGAGCTGCACGACGTCGTCGCCCACAACGTCTCGGTGATGGTGGTCCAGGCCGACGGCGCCGCGTACGTCATGGACGCGGCGCCCGAACAGGCCAAGGAAGCCCTCCAGACCATCTCCGGCACCGGCCGCCAGGCCCTCGCCGAGATGCGCAGGCTGCTGGGCGTCCTGCGCACCGGCGAACCGCAGGAGTCCGAGGACTACGTGCCGCAGCCGGACGTGGAGCAGATCGAGTTCCTGGTCGAGCAGGTACGGGCGGCCGGCCTGGACGTGGACTTCGAGGTCGAGGGCACCCCGCGCAAGCTCCCCAGCGGCGTCGAGCTGACGGCGTACCGGATCGTGCAGGAGGCGCTGACCAATACGCGCAAGCACGGCGGCCCGGACGCGAAGGCGAGCGTCCGGCTGGTCTACTTCGACGACGGGCTGGGCCTGCTGGTCGAGGACGACGGACGGGGCGCGGCGCACGAACTGTACGAGGACGGCGGCGCCGACGGCGCCGGCCACGGCCTGATCGGCATGCGCGAACGCATCGGCATGGTCGGGGGCACCCTCGACGCGGGCCCCCGCCCCGGCGGCGGCTTCCGCATCAGCGCCCTGCTGCCGATCAGGAAGAGCTGAGGGAGAGGTGGCACCGATGGCGGCCGAAGACCCCGTGGGGCGGCCGGGCCGGGCGGGGGTCGCGGCTGCGTACCCTGGGCGCATGACTGCACCTGATGCGCCCTCGCCGGACCGATCCATTCGCGTCATGCTCGTCGACGACCAGGTGCTGCTGCGCACCGGCTTCCGGATGGTGCTCGCCGCGCAGCCGGACATGGAGGTCGTCGCCGAGGCGGGCAACGGGCTGGAGGCCCTGGATGTGCTGCGGGCCACCAAGGTGGACGTGGTGCTGATGGACGTGCGGATGCCGAAGCTCGACGGGGTCGAGGCGACGCGGCGGATCTGTGAGCCGGACGAGCATCCGAAGGTGATCATCCTGACCACCTTCGACCTGGACGAGTACGCGTTCTCGGGGCTGAAGGCGGGCGCGAGCGGCTTCATGCTCAAGGACGTGCCGCCGGGCGAGCTGCTGGCCGCGATCCGGTCGGTGCACAGCGGGGACGCGGTGGTCGCGCCCTCCACGACGCGCCGGCTGCTGGACCGCTTCGCGCCGATGCTGCCGACCACGTCGGCGGAGCCGCGGAACAAGGAGGTCGAGCGGCTGACGGAGCGCGAGCGCGAGGTCATGCTGCTGGTGGCCCAGGGACTGTCGAACGGCGAGATCGCGGCCCGGCTGGTCCTGTCGGAGGCCACGGTCAAGACGCACGTGGGCCGGATCCTGACGAAGCTGAGCCTGCGCGACCGCGTGCAGGTGGTCGTCCTGGCGTACGAGACGGGGCTGGTCCGGGCGGGGGGCGGCGGGGCCGGGTAGCCGCGCCGCCCCCCGCGGGACTCAGCGGTCGACGTACTCGCAGGTGTTCAGGACGACGGCGTCGAGGTTGGCGGGGTCGGCGATCAGCACGTCGAAGTCGAAGGAGTTCTCGCCGCAGTCGATCCGGTCGAACCCTCCGTTGCGGCTGATGATGGAGTCGTTGCCCTCGCGCCCCTCGAAGGTGGTGGCCATGGTCGGGGTGTTCCAGCCGTCGGGGTCGGTGAGCCGGTCGTTGCCGCGCCCGCCGATGATCCGGTCCTGACCCGATCCGCCGTCGATGTCGCTCGGGATCATGGTGTCGTTGGTGACGACGTCGTTCCGGTCACCCATCGAGGCCTGGATGCGGGTCACACCCGTTCCGCACCTGACGGTCGTGGGACTCACCTGGACGCAGCCGGGGCCGGCGAAGAGCGCGCTGCCCGTGTCGGTGACGACGAGCTGGCCGAGGGTATTCCTGGTGAAGGTGACGTTGTTCTGCTCTCCCGACATTGCGGCGAACTGCACGGTGTTGTTCGACCGGGTCACGTACGAGGGGGCCGCCTGCGCCGTGCCGGCGAACGCCATCGTCAGCGCGAGCGCGGCCACGGCGGGGGCTGCCGTACGTGCCGCGCGGAAGAGTCGGGAAGTGTTCGGGTTCATCAGGGCCGTTCCTTGGGTCGACGAGCGCGGATCGGGTCGAGGATCCGTCGACGCACTCGCTACCCGGAGTGACACCTGATGTCATACCGTAACTTTTTAGTTACCTCGTGTGCCTCATTCAGCCACCCGTACGGTCGGTCGCGGTCACGTCATCCACCGGTCCGGGCGGGCCGTCGCACGGGACGTGCGGGAGCGGGCCGCCTGGGCGTCCAGGAGGACGGCGGCTTCGTCCGCCGCGCGCAGGCGGGCCGTGACCGTGCCGTTCGCGCCGGTGTCCACGTGCAGGTCGGCGAGCCCCCGGGCCCGCTCCCAAGGCCCCTGGGAACGGCGTACGCTCTGCACCTTCGCGTGCGGGACGATCTGCGTACGGCGGCACAGGCGGCCGCGGCGGGCCGCGAAGACCTCATCCGAGACGGCCAGGCCGTACCCCTTCCACCACACCGGCACCACCCACCGCGACCCCGTGCTCGGGGACGGGCTGAAGGACAGGGCCGCCAGGTCCACGCCCGGCAGGACGCGCGTGATCACGGCGTGGGCGGCGGCGCGCGTGGCCACGGGGACCAGGACCTCGTTCTTCGAGCCGGCCACCGCCAGCTCCACCCGGACCCAGCCGCGCCGCCGCCACAGCAGCGGCTCCACGATCCGTACGGTCTGGACGCGCCCCGGCGGGACCGTCTCGTGGGCCCGGTCCAGCAGCCCGTGGTCCAGGCGCAGCCCGTCGGGGGACTCCGCGACCGTCCAGCCGTACTCGGTGAGGAAAGGGCCCCCGCTGCCCGCCCAGACGGCGCCGAGGATCGGCAGCAGGGTCACGACGGCCGCCCACAGGCTCTCGCTGAGCCACCACACGACCACCGGCGCGACCAGCCCGCCGAGCAGCGCCGCCCAGACGCCGAGGCTGAGCAGCAACGACACGGCGAGGTCGCGGGGGCGTACGCGCAGCAGTTCCCGTTCGGGGGCCTCGCCGAGCCGCGCCGCCTCGGCCGGCGCGAAGCCGGCCGCGCGGGCCAGCAGCTCGGCGCGCAGGGCCACGGCCTTCCGCTCGCCGAGGAAGGCCAGCTCGTCCCTGGCTTCGGTGCCGATGACGTCGAGGCGCAGCTTGGCGACCCCCACCACCCGCGCCAGCAGCGGGCGGGTGACGTCCACCGCCTGGATGCGGTCCAGCCGGATGTGCACGGTGCGCCGGAAGAGCAGCCCGCTGCGGATGCGCAGCTCGGTGTCGGTCACCGCGTAGTGCGTGACCCACCAGCTCAGGAATCCGTACAGGCCGAACACGAGGACGATGCCGGCCAGCGCTGCCAGGCGGAGCAGCGCGGGCAGGTCCGCTATCCACGCCCCGACCTTCTCGCCCTGCTGGACGATCACGCCGACGGTCGCGGAGATCGGCACCCACGCGCGGCGCAGCGGCGTGAAGGGGTGCAGCCGGCTCTCCAGGACGGAGTCACCGGCAGGTTCCGGTACGGGCTCGCTCACAGGCCCGCCGACCTTGCCTCGCCCAGCTCCGTCAGCCGGTCGCGCAGCCGCTCCGCCTCCGCCGGCACCAGCCCCGGGATCTTGGCGTCGGTCGCCGCCGCGGCCGTGTGCAGCTGTACGGAGGCCAGCCCGAAGCGCCGTTCCAGGGGCCCCGAGCTCACCTCGACCAACTGCATCCGCCCGTACGGGACGACGGTCTCCTCCCGCCACAGCACGCCGCGGCTGATCAGCAGGTCGTCGGCCCGTTCGGCGTACCGCCAGGACCGCCAGTTCCGCCCGAGCATCACCCACCCCCAGGCCAGGACGGCCAGCCAGAACCCCCCGAGGGCAGCCCACGCCGCTCCGGCGAACACGCCCAGCAGGACCCCCGTCACCGCCGCGAACAGGCCCGTCCAGATCGCCAGCAGCAGCCGCCGGAGCGTGAGGAGCCCGCTCGGCAGACCCACCCACTCGGGCCGGCTCGTCTCACCCGTTGTCCCGGTTTCCATGCGTCCAGCGTAGGGCTGAGACACTGTGGCCATGACGGAGACCACGGTCGGCATCGGCGGAGCGGCGGAAAGCACCGACATGGTGCTCAACATCGGGCCGCAGCACCCTTCCACGCACGGTGTGCTGCGCCTGCGGCTCGTCCTGGACGGCGAGCGGATCGTCAGCGCCGAGCCGGTGGTCGGCTACATGCACCGCGGCGCCGAGAAACTCTTCGAGGCGCGCGACTACCGCCAGATCGTGATGCTCGCGAACCGCCACGACTGGCTGTCCGCGTTCTCCAACGAACTGGGCGTGGTCATGGCCGTCGAGCGGATGCTCGGCATGGAGGTCCCCGAGCGGGCCGTGTGGATGCGGACGCTGCTCGCCGAGCTGAACCGGGTGCTGAACCACCTGATGTTCCTCGGCTCGTACCCCCTCGAACTGGGCGGGATCACCCCGATCTTCCACGCGTTCCGCGAGCGCGAGGAGCTCCAGGCGATCATGGAGGAGATCTCCGGCGGCCGGATCCACTACATGTTCAACCGCGTCGGCGGCCTCAAGGAGGACCTCCCGGCCGGCTGGCTCGGCCGGGCCCGCGCGACCATCGCCGACGTCCGGACCCGGATGGACGTCTACGACAAGCTCGTCCACGGCAACGAGATCTTCCGCGGCCGCACCCGCGGCGTCGGCGTCCTGTCCGCCGAGGCGGTGCACGCGTACGGGGTCTCCGGCCCGATCGCCCGCGCCTCGGGCGTCGACTTCGACCTGCGCCGCGACGAGCCGTACCTGGCCTACGGCGAACTCCAGGACGTCCTGGAGGTGGTCACCCGCACCGAAGGCGACTGCCTGGCCCGCTTCGAGGTGCTCCTCGGCCAGACGCACAACGCCCTCGACCTCGCCGACGCCTGCCTGGACCGGATGGCCGAGCTGCCGCCGGGGCCGGTCAACCAGCGCCTCCCGAAGGTGCTGAAGGCGCCCGAGGGCAGCACGTACGCCTGGACCGAGAACCCGCTCGGCATCAACGGCTACTACCTCGTCTCCAAGGGCGAGAAGACCCCGTACCGGCTGAAGCTGCGCAGCGCCTCGTACAACAACATCCAGGCACTGGCGGTACTGCTGCCCGGACAGCTGGTCGCGGACATGGTGGCGATCCTGGGCTCGCTGTTCTTCGTGGTCGGCGACATCGACAAGTGACCTGCCGGGGAGGCCGCTTGGGCGTTGCCTTCCGGGAAACCGGGGCACGTGGCGCCTAGGCTGGCCGTATGACCTCTGGCATATTCGACGGCTATCTGCGACGGCTGGGCATCACCGAGCCCGGCTCGCCCTCCACCGAGGCGCTCTTCGCCCTCCAGCGGGCGCACCTGGAGCGGATCCCGTACGAGAACATCGACATCCATCTCGGCCGGCCGCCCGGCATCGACCCGGCGCTCTCGGCCGGGCGCTTCACCGCCGGGCGGGGCGGCTACTGCTTCCATCTCAACGGGGGCTTCGCCGCGCTCCTCGACCATCTCGGCTACGACGTCACCCGCCACGTCGGCGGCGTGTACGAGGAGGCCGACGCACGCGGCGTCAACGGCAACCACCTCGCGCTGACCGTCCGGGTCGACGCGGCCGCGTACCTCGTGGACGCGGGGCTCGGCGACGGACCGCACGACCCCCTGCCGCTGCGCGAGGGCGCTTACGAGCAGAACGGCTTCTCCTACAGCCTGGAGCCGCTGGCGGGCCCCGAAGAGGGCTGGACCTACCGCACCGCCGGGGGCCCCTTCCCGGTGATGAACTTCCTGTCCGCTCCCGCCTCGATGGACGACTTCGCGGACGAGCACCTGCGCCTGTCCACCGCCGAGGACTCGCCCTTCGTCCAGACGCTGGCGCTGCTGCGCCGCGACGCGCACGGCATCGACGTGATGCGCGGACGCGTCCTGACCCGGATCGATCCGGCGAAGGGGGCGAGCAAGCGGGAGCTGGCCACGTCCGAGGAGTTCTACGAGGTCATCGCAGGCACCTTCGGCCGGGAGCTCGACGACCTCGGCCCGGCGGACCGGGCCGCGCTGTGGGAGAAGGTCTGCCGGGCCCACGAGGCATGGCTGGCCTCCCAGGCGGGCTGACCGCCCCGATGTCCGTGCGGCAGGGCAGACTTGGGGCATGTCCCACTCCCCCCGGCGGGCCTGCCCCGCCTGCGGCCGCGACTGCGCCGTGACGGCCGGCCGGATCGCCCGCCACGACCCTCCCGCCGGGCGGGGCCGCGGCGACCTGGTGTCCTGCCCCGGCTCCCGGGCGCGGGTGGTGCTCGGCGCGTCCGCTCCGACGCTGGACGGGTTCGCCCTGGCGCCGCATCCGGGGCAGCTGCCGCTGTTCTGAGGCCGGCGGGCGCGCCCATGGGTACGGGACCCGTACGGAACTGAGTACCCGTACGGATCCCCGTACCGGCGCCCCGGGACAGGATGGCGGCATGTCCTGGAACGCACAGCCCCTCGCCGTCACCGCGCCCCCGTCCGAGCCGACGGTGCGGATCCGCATGTGGGCGGTGATCTCCGCCGTCCTGTTCGTGCCGGCGCTCATCGTCATGAAGATCCTGGTCCTGACCACGGAGACCGGCTCGGAGTGCCTGGTCCGGGGCGGGTGCGCGCCCTTCCCGGGCACCGCCTTCCTGGTGTTGACCGGCGCGGCGCTGGTGGCGATGGTGGCGGCCCTGACCACGCCCCCGCGCGTCCGGTCGGGCGCGCTGGGCGTACAACTGCTGCTGGAAACCGTGGCGGTGGGCCTCGTGGTCGCGTACCCCTGAGCCCTGAGGCCGGGCCCCTACGCCCCGGCCTCCAGCAGCTGGATCAGCCGGGAGCTGCTGTCGGCGCCGAAGCCCGCGTCGACCCCGCGGCGGTACAGGTCGGCGTGGGCGGCCAGGATCCCGGTGTCCACGCCCGAGTCGGCGGCGGTGTGCAAGACGTGCTCGACGCTCGCCGCGCACATGGCGAGCCGCTCGTACGTGCCGTCGTGCAGGCCGGCATCGATGCGCGGCGCGGCGCCGGCGTAGAAGGTGCTCATGCCGTCGGCCGTGTACTGCGCGTACGGCAGGACGTCGGCGGCCGTGAGCCCGTTGGCCCGGGCGACGGCGACGGCCTGGTAGAAGCCGGTCATCGCCGTCCAGAACGCGATCATGTTCAGTTGGTAGTACAGCTGCGCGAGGCCGGAGTCGGCCCCCCGGTAGTCGGTCGTGGCGAGCACGTCCAGGGCGGCCCGGTGCTGCTGGTAGACCGCCTCGGGCCCGCTGATGAAGATCGACGACTCCCGCTTGCCGATGCCGTGCGGATCCACGTTGACCCCGCCGGTGAGGTACGCGGCCCCGCGCTCCTCGGCCCACCGCGCGGCCTTGCGGGCCTTGTCCGGGACGTCCGAGGACAGGTTGGCCAGGGTGCGGCCGCGCAGGTCGGTGTCGCCGAGGGCCGTGTACATGGCGTCCACGTCGATGAGGCTGAACACGGTCAGGCCGCTCGCGGCGACGGCCTCGCCGATGCTCGCCGCCCGCCGCGCCCCGCGCGCCACCAGGTCGGTGTCCTTGCCGGGGCTGCGGTTCCAGACGGTGACCCGGTAGCCGGCGTCGAGGTAGGCGGCGGCCATGGCCCGGCCCATGGGGCCGAGGCCGGCGACGGTGACGGTGACATTGCTGATGGAAACCTGGTTCATGACGGAGTTCTCCCCCAACGAAATGGACTAGAACGAACGCTCTATCCAGCGCTCGGGACGACCGTAGCACGGCGCTAGAACGAACGCTCTATCCAGAACTCGGGGTAGGATCGCGCCCATGGCAGCAGCAGGAGCGACGAAGACAGAACCGGGGACGCGCGACCGCCTGGTCCGCACCGCCTCCCGCCTCATGCAGCACGGCGGGTACGAGAACACCCCGGTCAAACAGCTCGTGCGCGAGGCGGAGGCCACCCTCGGCTCGCTCTACCACTTCTTCCCGGGGGGCAAACAGGAGCTCGCGGTCGCCGCGATCCACTTCGGCGACGAGGAGTTCGCACAGATGCTCCGCGCCGGGCTCGACGCGCACCCGGACCCGGCGGAGGCGGTCGAGGCCGTCACCGTCCTGCTCGCGCGGGCGCTGGAGGCATCGGACTGGCGGGACGGCTGCCCGGTGACGGCCACGGCCCTCGAAACGGTCGGCCGCCTCCCGGAGCTCCAGGCGGCCTGCGCCCAGGCCTTCGCCAACTGGCAGCACCTGGTGGCCGCGAAGCTCCTGGCCTCGGGCTACCCCGAGCCGGTGGCGCGCGACCTGGCGGTGACGATCGTCGCCACCCTGGAGGGCGCCGAGATGACGTCCCAGGTCAGCCAGAGCAGCACGCCGCTCCTCCTGGCCGGCCGCCACCTGGCCCGGCTGCTGACCTCGTACGCGGGCTGACGCCTACGCGTCCCGCCCGGCGGCGTCGGCCGACGTTCCCGCGCTACGAGATCGCCGTGCGGAGGTGGCCGAGGACGATCGGCTCGGTCTCGTCATGGGCCGTCAGGTCGATGACCTGGCCCGCCTCGGGCTGCTCGGGGGTGGCCGGCCCGGCCTCGGCGCGTACGGACTCCGCCTCGTGCACGGCGAGGACCTCGGCGCCGACCACGTCGGCCAGGTCCTCGTTCTGTACGGCCTCGATCGCCGCACGGGCCTGCGCGGCGTTCTTGGTGCCGAAGAAGTCGAAGCCGCCCTCGACGCGCGAGGCGGACCGCCGCGAGGCGGCGTACGGAGCCACCGCGGCCGCCATCCGGCGGGCCGGGACGGCGGCTGCCGGTCCAACGGCCGCTCGGGCATGCGTCTCGGCGGCGGGACCGGCCTCCAGTTGCCTGGGCCCGGCCTCCTGCTGCCCGGGTCCGGCCTCGAGTTGCCTCGGTCCGGCCTGCGCCCTGCGCGCGAGGGCCTCCAGCGCCTCGTGGGCGCGGGCGTAGCCGACCGAGGTGGGCGCTCCGCTGCTGGTGCGCTCCTGCGACACCGCCGCAAGCTCCTTCGGCCCGGCCGCCGCCGGGGCCGCCGCGGCCTCGATGGCCAGCAGGCGGCGCTTCTCCAGGGCGCTGGCGCGCTCGGTCTCGGCGGTCGCGTACCGGCGCAGCAGCGCGGCGTGCTCGCCCCGCAGGCCCGCGAGTTCGACCCGCTTGGCGCGCAGCTTGGCGTCGAGCCTGGCGCGCAGGACGCGCGCCTCCTCCAGGTCGGATTCGAGCTCGGCTATCCGCTCGTCCGTCCTCCACTCGTCCTTGACCCGCTCGCGCGCGAGCTCCGCCACCCGGCGGCCCGCCGCCCGGTCCCAGGAGCGCATGAGGACGGCGCCGCCCACGCCCACGGCCGCCGCGAGGGCCACGAGCAGGCGCAGTGGCACGGGTTCCGCGAGCAGCCAGGCCGCGCCGGCACTGGCGACGGAAACCCCGGCGACGGCCGTCGGCGTGAGAAGTCGGTGCAGGGGTTCGGGATTGCGGTGGCGTCCACGGGGCATGGCCCGAAATTTACAGGGCGTGGGCGGGGAGTGGGGTAGCCGCCCGGCAATCTCTTGCCGGGCAGTTACCCCTCATTTCTCCATCAAACGTGTAACTGCTCCGAAGCGAGGCTGCTTCTTTACTTCTTCAGCAGCCCCTTGGACTCCAGATAGGCCTTCGCCACGTCCGCGGGCTTCGCGCGCTCGGCGTCCACCTTGCGGTTCAGCTCGACGAGGTCGGCCGTCGTCAGCACCTTGGTGATCTTGTCGAGTGCGGCCGCGACCTCCGGGGCGCCCGCGTCCTTGGCGTTGACGACCGGCAGGACGTTGTCGGCGTTCTGGAGCTTCTTGTCGTCCTCCAGCAGGACCAGGTCGTAACTGTCCAGCGTCGCGTCGGTGGTGGTGGTCAGCACGAGCTGGTCCACCCCGTCCTTGACGGCCTGCTTGGCCTGCGGGGTGCCGACGCCCTTGGGGTCAATACCGGAAACAGAGATTCCGTATGTCTTCTCCAACCCCGGTGCGCAGAAGGGACGCACGGCGCATTCGTCGCCGGCCGCGATCTTCACCTTCAGTCCCGACCTGCCGAGATCGGAAAGGGACTTCAGGTGGTTCTTCGCGGCGAATTCCCTGGTCACCGCGAAAGCGTTCTGGTCGACCGCCCCGCCCGCCGGCAGCACCTTCAGACCGAGCGGCGCCGCGAGCTTCTCCAGGGCCGCCACCGTCGCCGCCGCGTCGCTCGACGCGACGGGCTTCTCCTTCGGCGCGTTGGCGCCGTTCACCTTGGCGTTCAGGAACTCGGCGAGCGTGGCCGCGTACTCGGGGACGACGTCGATCTCGCCCTTCTCCAGCGACGGCTCGTACAGCTCCCGGTTGTTGACCGTGGTGATCGACGTGCCGTACCCCGCGTCCCTGAGGACCTGCGCGTACAGCTCGGCCAGCACGTTGGACTCGGTGAAGCCGGCCGCGCCGATCACCAGTTTGCCCTTGGGGCCCCCGCCGGAACCGGCGGACGGCGCGGCGGCGGAGCCCCCGTCCTTGGCCTTCTCCAGGCTGTCACCACCGCACGCGGCGAGCGACACGGTCAGGGCCACCGCGCCCAGGGTCGCGCCGAGGACGCGCGTGGACTTGCTCATCAAAGCTCCTTCAGGAAGACGACCGGAAAAGCGACAAGAGGCGGGCGGGGGGCGAGGGATCAGCGCGCCGCCGCCGGACGGCGCGGCAGCAGCCGCTCGGCCGCCACCAGCGCCCCCTCCACCAGCAGGGCCAGCAGGGCGACCAGCAGCGCACCCGCCACGACCTGCGCCGTGTTGTACGTGTTGAAGCCGGCGGTGATGATCCGGCCAAGGCCGCCCTGGCCGACCATCGCCGCGATCGTGGCGGTGGCGATGACCTGGACGGCGCCCGAGCGCAGGCCGGTCATCACCAGGCCGCGCGCGAGCGGCAGTTCCACCCGCAGGAACAGCTGGCCGCCGGACATGCCCATGCCCCGGGCGGCCTCGACCACCGCGCGGTCCACCTCGCGCATCCCCACGTAGGCGTTGGTCAGCAGCGGCGGTACGGCGAACAGCACCAGCGCGGCGATGGTCGGCAGATAGCCCGCGCTGCGCAGCGGCGAGACCATGAACAGGGCCAGCACCGCGAAGACCGGGACGGCCCGCCCGGCATTGGACACGTTCACCGCGAGGGCGCCGCCCTTGCCGAGGTGGCCGAGCCACAGGCCGACCGGCAGGGCCACCGCACAGGCGATGGCCAGGGCGATCCCGCTGACGTAGACGTGCTCGCCGAGCCGGTGCCAGACGCCGCTCTCCCCCGACCAGTTGGCGCCGTCCGCCAGCCAGTCCCAGGCCCCTCCCAGCACGTCCACGGCCTCAGGCCCCCTTCACCGGAGCCGCGGCGCGCCGCAGGCGGGTCCACGGCGTCAGCAGCCGCTGTACGCCGAGCAGCAGCAGGTCGGCGACCAGCGCGAGCAGCACGCACAGCACCGAGGCGGTGAGCACCTGGGCCTTGAAGGAGCTGTTCACGGCGGGGGCGATCAAGTTGCCCAGGCCGCCCTTGCCGACGATGGAGCCGACCGTGGTCAGCGCCACGGTCGAGACGGTGGCGATCCGCACCCCGGTGAGCAGCGCGGGCAGCGCCAGCGGCAGTTCGACCTGCCACAGCAGCCGCGCCGGCCCGTATCCCATCCCGCGCGCGGCTTCCCGTACGTCCGCGGAGACGGCTTCCAGCCCCGCCAGCACATTGCGGACCAGGATGGTCAGCGAGTACAGCACCAGGCCGGTGACGACGAGCGCCGCCGAGAGCCCGAAGAACGGCAGCAGCAGCGAGAACATGGCGAGCGAGGGGATCGTGTAGAGCAAGGTCGTCAGGCCGAGCACGGGCGCCGCCCAGCGGCGGCCGCGGCGGGCCAGCAGAGCGAGGGGCACGGACACGGCGAGACCGATGAGCACCGACACGGCGGTGATCCAGATGTGCTCGACGGTGGCGTCGGTGAGCTCCTGGGAGCGGGAGCTGACGTACTCCCAGCAGAGCCAGTCGTTCGCCACCAGGCAGTTCTGCCCTGCCATTTCCTCACCCACCCCCTGTCACCGAACGCGCGTCTTTCGAAAGTGCGGCCACGAGCGACCATAACCCCCGCCACCGACAATGGCCGGAACCTTTCGCAGTGCGGCAACACTCCCTTGTCGAACACGTCGCCACATCGCCGCCGCCGTACGGAAGGATGGTCCGGTGATCCGATTCGAGCATGTGACCAAGCGGTACCCCGACGGGACGACGGCGGTCGAGGACCTGTCCTTCGAGGTGGCGGAGGGCGAGCTGGTCACGCTGGTGGGCCCGTCCGGCTGCGGCAAGACCACCACGATGAAGATGGTCAACCGGCTGATCGAGCCGACCTCCGGCCGGATCCTGCTCGGCGGCGAGGACATCGCGGCCGCCGACCCCGTCGAACTGCGCCGCCGGATCGGCTACGTCATCCAGCAGGTCGGGCTGTTCCCGCACAAGACGGTGCTGGAGAACGCCGCGACCGTCCCGCACCTGCTCGGCACCCCGAAGGCCAAGGCCCGCGCACGGGCCGCCGAACTCCTCGAACTGGTGGGCCTGGACCCGGCCGTGTACGGGGGCCGGTACCCGGACCAGCTGTCGGGCGGGCAGCGCCAGCGCGTCGGCGTGGCCCGCGCGCTCGCCGCCGATCCGCCGGTGCTGCTGATGGACGAGCCGTTCGGCGCGGTGGACCCGGTGGTCCGCGAACGGCTCCAGAACGAGTTCCTGACCCTGCAGAAGACGGTCCGCAAGACGATCCTGCTGGTCACGCACGACCTGGAGGAGGCCGTCCGGCTCGGCGACCGCATCGCGGTCTACGGAGCGGGCACCATCGAGCAGTTCGCGCGCCCGGCGGCGGTGCTCGGCGCGCCGGCCACGGAGTACGTGGCCTCCTTCGTCGGCGCGGACCGGGGGCTCAAGCGGCTCGCGGTCACCCCGGTCGAGGCGGCCGACCTGGCGGCGGCGGACGGGAAGGCTCCGGCCGCGGCGGTGGTCCTGGGGGCATCGCTGCGCGAGGCGCTCGCGGCCCTGCTCCAGGAGGACTCGGGCCGGATCGGGGTCACGGACCCGGACTCCGGCGCGCTGGTCGGCGTACTCACCCCGGAGGGCGTGCACCGGGCGCTGCGCCGGGCTCAGCTCCAGGAAGCGTAGCCCGGCGGGGCGTCAGGGCGTTTCACGCCGTTTCGGGTTCAGGCGGATCAGGCCTGGATCCGGCCGCTCATCCACATCAGCATCGGCGGAATCTCGCGGCGCCACGTGTTGAAGTTGTGGCCGCCGCTGTCGAGGATGATCGAGGAGACCCGGTCCGGGCCCTTGACCAGCTTGATGAACTTCTTGGTGTCACCGAGGTTCGGCTCGCCCACCTCGCTGCTGGTGACGAGGAACGACGTGCCGCTCGGCTTCTTGTGGTCGATGCTGTGCAGGACGTCCGCACGCTTCTTCAGCTTGTCGTCCCCGTGGAACAGGTCGCCGGTGGTCGGGTCGTTCGGCGCGTCGTAGTACGCGGACAGGCCCGCGGCGGCGCCGAAGGTTTGCGGGTAGTGCGCGGCGATCTTCAGTGCGCAGTAGCCGCCCGTGGAGTTCCCGATGAAGCCCATGTTCTCGGCCTTCTTGCCGACCCGGAAGGTGTCCTGGACGGCGCGGGGCAGGTCCTCGGCGAAGAAGGTCTCCGTCTGGGGGCCACCGGGTATGTCCACGCACTCGGTGTCACGCGGCGGCGCGACCGTCGGGCGCAGCATGACCAGGATCATGGGCTTCATCTTGCCCGCCTTGGACAGGCTGAAGGCCTTCATGGGGTAGTCGAGCCCTTTGATCAGGTTCTCGGCCGTGCCCGGGTAGCCCGTCAGCACGATGGACGCCGGGAAGTTCGCGTCCTTGTGCTGCGGCTGGAAATACTCCGGCGGGAGCCACACGTAGCCGGGACTCGTTATCTTCGACTTCTGCCCGGTTACGGAGATCTTCAGGATCTGACCACCCACCTGAGGCTTGGCGCCACCCGGCACGTCCAGGCTCTGCTTGTCGACGACCTTGATGTCCTTGCTGCTCATCGAGTGGTCGACGACCTTGCCGACGGACGTCTCCTGGCCGAACAGGTCGGCCCACGAACCGTAGAAGAGGAACGACTTGTTGGCCGCGAGACCGACCGCCGAGAACAGCGCCAGCTGCGTCGCGAGCAGGAGCCCGATCCGGCCGACGATCGAACGCCAGGTGCGTCCCGAGAGCTTCGGCCAGAACCAGACCGTGGCGGCGAAGAGCAGCACACCGGCGATGATGGCCAGAGCCAGAACCGTACTACTGGTGAGACCCATGAGCAGTCAGTCGACTTTCTGATGGCAGGACTGTTTTTTTCCGACGGAAGAGTGAACCCGCTCGTCCTCGATGTCGTCCTAATGGACGCACCACACACCGGAGGCTGTCGCGGCCTTCCGGCCACATGATCTCTCGGAGCAACGGGAAGCGATGTCTAGCAGGATAGATGGCGATAAGTCGGGGCAGGTTCCGAGCAGGGTCCGCCGAATCCTCCGCGGCCCACAGCCGGAGTCGGTGCCCGGGCTGGTAGGTACGGCCGTCATGATCGTCGGCCTTCTGGACATCGCGGCAGGGGTGTTCCCCCGCTTCCGGCACAGCCGGATCCACGCGGTCACCGAAGTGCTGCCGTTCTCCCTGGGCCCCTTCGCGGCGGCCCTGGCCATCAGCGCGGGCGTGCTGCTCCTGTTGCTCGCCCACGGCCTCAAGCGCCGCAAGCGCCGGGCCTGGCGGGCGGCCGTCGTCCTGCTGCCCGCGGGCGCCGCCGCGCAGTTCGCGTACCGGCACTCGATCACCGGGGTGGTCATCGGAGCGGTGCTGCTCGCACTGCTGCTGGTCCACCAGAGCGAATTCAAGGCACTGCCGGACCCGCGCAGCCGCTGGAAGGCACTCGCGAACTTCGTCCTGATGAGCGCCGGCTCCATCGGCCTCGGCCTCGTCATCGTCAACGTCCACCCGAACAAGGTGGTCGGCAGCCCGAGCCTGTACGAGCAGATCACGCACGTCGTCTACGGCCTCTTCGGCTTCGAGGGACCCGTCGCCTACGCCGGCCGCGTCTCCTGGACCGTCGGCTACTCCCTCGGCGCCCTCGGCATGCTCACCGCCCTCACCACCATCTACCTGGCCTTCCGGCCCGAGCACCCCGCCGCCCGGCTCACCGCCGACGACGAGGGCAAGCTGCGCGAGCTGCTCGCCAAGCACGGCGGCCGCGACTCCCTGGGCCACTTCGCGCTCCGCCGCGACAAGGCCGTCGTCTTCTCCCCCAGCGGCAAGGCCGCCGTCACCTACCGCGTCGTCTCCGGCGTGATGCTCGCCTCCGGCGACCCCATCGGCGACGTCGAGGCCTGGCCCGGCGCCATCGAGCGGTTCATGGAGGAGGCCAAGGCCCACTCGTGGACCCCGGCCGTCATGGGGTGCAGCGAGACCGGCGGCGAGGTCTGGACCCGCGAGACCGGGCTGGACGCCCTGGAACTGGGTGACGAGGCGATCGTCGATGTCAAAGACTTCTCCCTCTCGGGCCGCGCCATGCGCAATGTCCGCCAGATGGTGAAGCGCATCGAACGCAACGGCTACACCACCAAGGTCCGCCGCGTCAGCGAGCTCACCGAGACCGAGCTGGAGCAGGTACGAGGCGCCGCCGACGCGTGGCGCGGCACCGACACCGAGCGCGGCTTCTCCATGGCGCTGGGCCGGGTCGGCGACCCCGGCGACGGCGACTGCTTCATCGCCACCGCACACCGCGTGGAGGAGGGCGACACCAGCCCCTTCGGCGACCTGAAGGCCGTCCTGCACTTCGTCCCGTGGGGCGCCGACGGCATGTCGCTGGAACTGATGCGCCGCGACCGCGCCGCCGACCCCGGCATGAACGAGCTCCTGATCGTGGCCTCCCTGGAGGCGGCCCCCGCGCTGAAGATCGAGAAGGTCTCGCTGAACTTCGCGATGTTCCGCTCGGCCCTCGCCCGCGGCGAGAAGATCGGCGCCGGGCCGGTGCTGCGGATGTGGCGCAACCTGTTGGTCTTCCTGTCGCGCTGGTTCCAGATCGAGTCGCTCTACAAGTTCAACGCGAAGTTCCGCCCCCGCTGGGAGCCCCGCTTCGTGGTCTTCCGCCAGACCCGCGACCTGCCGCGCATCGGTTTCGCCGCGATGCAGGCCGAGGGCTTCGTGACGCTGGCCCTGCCCCGGCTGTTCTCCAACCGCCGCCGCCCCAAGCCGGTCCGCACCTGCGCCCACGCCCCTGCCCCGACCCCGACCCCGACCCCGGTCCCGCCCCAGCCGGAACGCGAATGCCAGGTGGCCTGACCCCGCGGGCCGCTGACCGACCCGGCCGCCAGGACCGGGCACCGGCACTACCGGCCGGAGGCCTGACCGTCGCCATGCCTGCCGGCCGGGGCAGCCCCGTACACCGCCCGGCCAGGGCAAGGGCTCTACCCTTGGACCCATGAACACCAACCGCGGAGCAGCCGCCAGGGGCCGGGTGACGGGTCTGCCCGAGTGGGACCGCTGCGCGGTCATGGGCGTCGTCAACGTCACCCCCGACTCCTTCTCCGACGGCGGCCGCTGGTTCGACACGACGGCGGCCGTCAAGCGCGGCCTCGACCTCGTCGCCCAGGGCGCCGACCTCGTCGACGTCGGCGGCGAATCCACCCGCCCCGGCGCCTCGCGGGTCGACGCCGAGGAGGAGCTGCGCCGGGTCGTGCCCGTCGTGCGCGGCCTGGCCTCCGAAGGGGTCACCGTCTCCGTCGACACCATGCGCGCGGCCGTCGCCGCCCAGGCCGTCGCGGCCGGCGCGGCGCTGGTCAACGACGTCAGCGGCGGCCTCGCCGACCCCGGCATGATCCCCGCCGTGGCAGCCGCCGAAGTGCCCTTCGTGGTCATGCACTGGCGCGGCTTCAGCGAGGGCATGAACCGCCTCGCGGTCTACGACGACGTGGTCGCCGAGGTCACCGCCGAGCTGCGGGCCCGCATCGACGCGGTCGTCGCCGGCGGCATCGCCCCCGAGCGGCTCGTGGTCGACCCCGGCCTCGGCTTCGCCAAGAACGCCGCGCACGACCTGGCCCTGGTCGCCCACCTCCGCGACCTGCGCGCCCTCGGCTTCCCACTGCTGGTCGCCGCCTCTCGGAAGCGCTTCCTCGGCCGGGTCCTGGCGGGCGCCGACGACACCGCCCCGCCGCCGGCCCGCGAGCGGGACGCCGCCACGGCCGCCGTCTCGGCCATCGCCGCCCACGAGGGCGCCTGGGCCGTACGGGTGCACGAGGTACGGGCCACCGCGGACGCGGTTCGGGTGGCCCGCGCCGTGGAAGGGGCACTGTGATCCCGTCGACAGGCGGGACCGTCACCACCAGGGAAGGGGCACGGTGAGCCGTACCGACATCGAAGCCGTCGAAGAGGTCAACGCGGCCTTCTACGAGGCCATGGAGCAGGGGGACTTCGACGCGCTGTCGGCGCTCTGGCTCGAAGACGAGATCTCCTGCGTGCACCCGGGCTGGCCGGTGCTCTCGGGGCGGGGCGAGGTGCTGCGCTCGTACGCGCTGATCATGTCCCACACCGAGTACATCCAGTTCTTCCTCACCGACACCAAGGTCGCGCTCATAGGCGACACCGCGCTCGTGACGTGCACCGAGAACATCCTCAGCGGCGGCCCCGCCGAGGATGGCGGGGAGCTGGGCCCGCTCGTCGGCCAGCGGGTCGTCGCCACGAATGTGTTCCGACGCACACCGGAGGGGTGGCGGCTCTGGTCCCACCACGGTTCTCCGGTCCTCACCGACTCCGAAGACGAGGACGAAGAGGACACCGAGTGACCCCAAGGGCGGGGCAGAAGGTTTTTCGCAGGTAAATTCGAAGGCGGACGACGCCGACCGCACTCGGCGTAGGCCCATGGCCCCGGGGAGCCCCGGGACCGGAAGTACCTACGAAAGCAGGAGTGATTCGCGTGGATCGTGTCTCGCTGCGCGGCCTCAAGGCTCGCGGACACCACGGCGTCTTCCCCCGGGAGCGCGAAGAAGGCCAGACCTTCATCGTCGACCTCGTGCTGCACATCGACACCCGTCCCGCGGCGGCCGACGACGACCTGGCCAAGACCGTGCACTACGGGGTCGTCGCCGAGGAGGTCGTCGACGTGGTCCAGGGTGAGCCCGTCGACCTGATCGAGACGCTCGCCGAGCGGATCGCCCAGCAGTGCCTCAAGCACGAAGCGGTGGCACAGGTGGAGGTCGTCGTCCACAAGCCGGACGCGCCCATCACCGTCCCCTTCGACGACGTGACCATCACGATCACCCGGAGCCGCGCATGAACAACGGACTGAACACCCAGAGCGACCCCACCGTCCAGCCGGTACCCGCCTCCGTCGTCGAGGCGGTCGACGCGGCGGACGTCACGCTCTCCAACCCCAAATGGGCCGTCGTCGCGCTCGGCGCCAACCTCGGCAACCGCCTGGAGACCCTCCAGGGCGCCATCGACGCCCTCGGCGACACCCCCGGCCTGCGGGTCAAGGCCGTCTCCCCCGTCTACGAGACCGAGCCGTGGGGCGTCGAGCCCGGCTCGCAGCCCGCGTACTTCAACGCGGTCGTCTCGGTGAAGACCACCCTGCCGCCGTCCTCGCTCCTGGAGCGCGGGCAGGCCATCGAAGAGGCCTTCGACCGCGTCCGCGAGGAGCGCTGGGGCCCGCGCACGATCGACGTCGACATCGTCGCGTACGCCGACGTGGTCTCCGACGACCCCGTCCTCACCCTCCCGCACCCCCGGGCCCACCAGCGGGCCTTCGTGCTGGCCCCGTGGAACGACATCGACCCCGCGGCCCAGCTCCCCGGCCACGGACCCGTCGCCGCCCTGCTGGCCGGAATCGGCCTCACCGGCATCACGGCGCGCCCGGACCTGGAACTCCGCCTGCCGGAGTAGTCGTTACCCTGCTACTGGTCGACAGAGTGGGGAACGGGCAAGTGAAGCAACTGAGGCCGGCGGTTCTGGCGGGCATCTTCGTCATCGCCGGGATCCTGTCCTGGGCGGGCGCCCGCCTCTGGAACACCTACGGCACCCTGCCGGGCGTGCCGCTGGCCGCGCCGATCGTGCTGGCGCTCATCGCGGCCGTGCTGTTCGCCACCGCCCTGTCGATGCGCGCCCGCCTCAAGGCCCAGCGCGAGCGCCGGCCGGGGGCGAAGGGCGTGGATCCGCTGATGGCGGCCCGCGCGGTGGTGTTCGGCCAGGCCAGTGCCCTGGTCGCGGCGCTGGTGGCGGGCATGTACGGCGGCGTCGGCGTCTTCCTGCTGACCGACGCCCTCGACGTCCCCGCCCGCCGCGACCAGGCCTGGTACGCCGGCGGCTCGGTCCTGGCGGGCGCGGCCGTCATCGCGGCCGCCCTCTTCCTGGAGCACGTCCTCAAACTCCCGGAGGACGAAGACCCGGGCAAGGCCACCGCCACGGCGTAGCCGCCCGACCGGGTCCGGGGGCTCAGTGCGCCTCCAGGCGCTCACCACCGGGCTCCCGTCCCGGCCCGGCGCGGCCGCCGCCACGAGGTCCGCGTCCACGCGCGGGTGGACGCGGGGACACGCACACTGCCCGTGGTGCGTCCGAGCGTGCGGGATCCGCGCCCGGTAGCCGGGGCGATCGTCCGCATCGCCGGCCGGCAGTACGTCCGGGCACCGGCGGACGTCCTCGCTCAGCGGCTCCCAGCCGCCGTCGGCGCCCCCTGGGTCCACCGGCTAGCGGGCGATGATGAGGCTCATCGCCTCGTTGCGGGTCGCGGGGTCGCGGAGCTGGCCCCGTACGGCCGAGGTGATGGTCTTGGCACCGGGCTTGCGGATGCCGCGGACCGACATGCACATGTGCTCCGCCTCGATCACGACGATCGCCCCACGGGCCTCAAGAATTTCCATGAGGGAGTCGGATATCTGCGTCGTGAGACGTTCCTGAACCTGTGGACGTCGGGCGAAGACATCCACGAGACGCGCTAGCTTGGACAGGCCCGTGATCTTGCCGGACTCCGCCGGTATGTACCCCACATGGGCTACGCCGTGGAACGGCAGCAGGTGATGCTCGCACAAAGAAACGATTTCAATGTCCTTCACCAGGACCAGCTCATCGTGCCCGAGGTCGAACACCGTCGTCAGGACTTCCTCGGGCTTCTGGCGCAAACCGCCCAGAATCTCCCGGTACGCCCGCGCCACGCGCGCCGGGGTCTCCAGGAGGCCCTCCCGGTCCGGGTCCTCGCCGACCGCGATCAGCAGCTCGCGGACCGCCGCCTCGGCGCGCTTCTCGTCGAACACACCGATCGTGCCCTCGCCACCGGTCAGGGTCACTGGGTCGGTCATCTCTTCCTCGTTCCTTTGTGCACCGCGCTCACGGCACGTGAACGTGCCGCGCCCCCCAGGCTAGAACCTGGGGGGCGCGGCACGCATTCCGGGTGGGGCGGGCCGCCGATTACTCGGGGCTTCCCTCCGGGGCGATCTCGATGCCCTTCTCCGTGGAGACCGGCGTGCCGTCGGCAGCCGCCGGCGTGCCGTTCGCCGCGTTCGTCAGCAGGAGCTCCTTGGGCGAGAGCACCGGCGGACGGGTGGAGGGGGTACGGCGGGAGGAGCCGGTCCACGCGGGGCGGGCCGGGCGCTTCACGATCGTGGAGAAGATCTCGGCGATCTGCTCCTTGTTCAGCGTTTCCTTCTCCAGCAGCGCGAGGACGAGGTTGTCCAGGACGTCCCGGTTCTCGACCAGGATCTCCCAGGCCTCGTTGTGCGCGGTCTCGATGAGCTTCTTGACCTCTTCGTCGACCAGCGCCGCGACCTCTTCCGAGTAGTCCCGCGGGTGCGACATCTCGCGTCCCAGGAACGGCTCGGTGTTGTCGCCGCCGAACTTGATCGCACCGAGACGCTCGGTCATGCCGTACTGCGTGACCATGGCCCGCGCCGTGGCGGTGGCCTTCTCGATGTCGTTCGCCGCGCCCGTCGTCGGGTCGTGGAAGACCAGCTCCTCGGCCGCGCGCCCGCCCAGCATGTAGGCCAGCTGGTCGAGCATCTCGTTGCGCGTGGTCGAGTACTTGTCCTCGTCGGGCAGGACCATGGTGTAACCCAGGGCCCGGCCGCGGGACAGGATCGTGATCTTGTGGACCGGGTCGGAGTTCGGGGAGGCCGCCGCGACCAGGGCGTGTCCGCCCTCGTGGTACGCGGTGATCTTCTTTTCCTTGTCCGACATGATCCGCGTCCGCTTCTGCGGACCCGCCACGACGCGGTCGATCGCCTCGTCCAGCGCGTGGTTGTCGACCAGCTTCTTGTCCGAGCGGGCGGTCAGCAGGGCCGCCTCGTTCAGGACGTTGGAGAGGTCGGCACCGGTGAAGCCGGGCGTACGACGGGCAACCGCACCCAGGTCGACGTCCGGAGCGACCGGCTTGCCCTTCTGGTGGACCTTGAGGATCTCCAGACGGCCCTGCATGTCCGGGCGGTCGACCGCGATCTGCCGGTCGAAGCGGCCCGGGCGCAGCAGCGCCGGGTCGAGGATGTCGGGGCGGTTCGTGGCGGCGATCAGGATGACGCCGCCCTTCACGTCGAATCCGTCCATCTCGACCAGCAGCTGGTTGAGGGTCTGCTCACGCTCGTCGTGACCGCCGCCGAGACCCGCACCGCGGTGCCGGCCGACGGCGTCGATCTCGTCGACGAAGACGATCGCCGGAGCGTTGGCCTTGGCCTGCTCGAACAGGTCACGGACACGCGAGGCACCGACGCCGACGAACATCTCGACGAAGTCGGAGCCGGAGATCGAGTAGAAGGGGACACCGGCCTCGCCCGCGACGGCACGCGCGAGCAGGGTCTTTCCGGTGCCGGGCGGGCCGTATAGCAGCACACCCTTGGGGATCTTGGCGCCGACGGCCTGGAACTTCGCCGGCTCCTGGAGGAATTCCTTGATCTCGTGGAGTTCCTCGACGGCCTCGTCCGCGCCCGCGACGTCGGAGAACGTCGTCTTGGGGGTGTCCTTGGTGATCAGCTTGGCCTTGGACTTGCCGAACTGCATGACCCGGGAGCCGCCACCCTGCATCTGATTCATCAGGAACAGGAAGACGACGACGATCAGGACGAAGGGCAGGAGCGAGAGCAGCACGCTCAGGAACGGGCTGGTCTTGTCCGGGGTGACGGAGTATCCGTCCGGAATCTGACCGGCTTCGTACTTGGTCTGGAGGTTCTGGGCGAGCTGGACGCCCTGATCCCCGATGTAGTTGGCCTGGAACTTGGTGCCGTCGTTGTCGCCGAGCTTCTGGTCCTTCTTGAGCTCGATCTTGATCATCTGGCTGTCACCGGTGGTCAGCTTGGCGCTGTCCACCTGGCCACTGTTGATCGCCTTGATGACCTCGCTGGTCTCCACCGACTTGTAGCCGCCGCCGGAGCCGACGACGTTCATCAACACGACCACGGCGAGGACGGCCAGCACGATCCACATGACCGGCCCACGGAAGTATCGCTTCACGTCCATCCATACGGGGCGCTAGGCACCCCGTCCCTCCTGCCCGTAGGTAAATGCTGCTGTGAGTAAAGACTGTTCTTCGGAATGTACCCCTGTATTGTCACCCGCGGCCTCGTGGGACGGCTGACAGACCTGCTTCCCCTGCTCCAACGGCGGGAACCGCCCCCAGGTTCCCGGGGGCGACGCAGTACGTCGACGCCACCTCCGTGACGTCGGACACCAGGGAGTTCAGCCGCCGTAGACGTGCGGGGCGAGCGTGCCGACGAACGGCAGGTTGCGGTACTTCTCCGCGTAGTCGAGGCCGTAGCCCACGACGAACTCGTTCGGGATGTCGAAGCCGACCCACTCGACGTCGATCGCGACCTTCGCGGCCTCGGGCTTGCGCAGCAGCGTGACAACCTTGAGGGAGGCCGGCTCGCGCGAGCCCAGGTTCGACAGCAGCCAGGACAGGGTCAGGCCCGAGTCGATGATGTCCTCGACGATCAGTACGTGCTTGCCCTTGATGTCGGTGTCCAGGTCCTTGAGGATCCGCACCACGCCCGAGGACTGGGTCCCGGCGCCGTACGAGGACACCGCCATCCAGTCCATGGTGAGCGGGGTGGACAAGGCACGCGCCAGGTCCGCCATCACCATCACGGCGCCCTTGAGCACACCGACGATGAGCAGGTCCTTGCCCGCGTACTCCGCGTCGATCTTCGCGGCCAGCTCGGCCAGCTTCGCGTCGATCTCTTCCTTGGTGATGAGCACCGACTGGAGGTCGTTGCCCATGTCCTTCTCGTCCACCCGCATCACTTTCGTTGTCGGCCGGGGCTCCGGGGGTCGACCCCGGAGGACTCAGCCGTGTTTCAGCACCAATCAGCCCTGCCGAATGACAAGTCTGCCACCCTGCCGCTGGGCCTCGACGCGGCCGGGCAGGTTGATGGCGCCCTGACCGCGCCATCCGGTGATGAGGCGGTCGACTTCCTCGATGTGACGGGCGAAGAGCGAGCCGGCGGGGGAGCCGGCCGCGACCACGGCCCTGCGCAGCACCCGGCGGCGGACGGCGGGGGGCAGCGCGTACAGCTTGGCGCACTCCAGACGCCCGTCCTCGTCGCGTACGCCGGCCTCCGCGTCGGCGGCCCAGGCGTCCAGGGCGTCGGCGTCGTCGCGGGAGAGCTGGGCGGTGCGGGCGAGCGCCTCGACGACTCCCTTGCCGAGCGCCTTCTCCAGGGCGGGCAGTCCCTCGTGGCGCAGCCGGGAGCGCGTGTAGGCGGGGTCGAGGTTGTGCGGGTCGTCCCAGACGGCGAGGGACTGGACCATGCAGGCCTTGCGGGCGGTCTGCCGGTCGATCTGGAGGAAGGGGCGGCGGTAGCGGTTCGTACGGCCGGGGGCGCCGGGGCCGCCCGAGACCTCGGGCATGCCGGAGAGCGACCGGATGCCGGAGCCGCGCGCGAGGCCCAGCAGGACGGTTTCAGCCTGGTCGTCACGCGTGTGTCCGAGCAGCACGGCGGCGGCCCCCAGCCGGTCCGCGGCCTCGTCCAGGGCGGCGTAGCGGGCGTCGCGGGCAGCGGCCTCGGGTCCGCCGTCGCGGCCGACGCGCACGGCGACGGACTCCACCGGGTCGAGGCGGAGCGCGGTCATGCGGGTGACGACCTCCGCGGCGCGCAGGTCGGAGCCGGTCTGGAGGCCGTGGTCGATGGTGACGCCGCCCGCCCGGATGCCGAGCTTGGGGGCTTCGAAGGCGAGGGCGGAGGCGAGCGCCATGGAGTCGGCGCCGCCGGAGCAGGCGACGAGCACGAGTGGCGGGGTGCCGGCCGTGGTGCGGGTGAGGTCGGTGAGGACGTCGTGGAGTACGCGGCGGACCGCCAGGCGTATCGCCGCGACCGCAGGATGGGGACCCATGTCCGGTGCCCTTCGTGGAGTTCGGATGCTCGGAGGGTGGGGTGTTTCGGTACTGCTGCCCGGTGCCCGCCGTCCGGTGTCCGTGGGCATCCCCACGGAGGAGCCCCCGGAAAGAGCGGGTTGTCACTCAGAGTGCGTCGATGGTGACAGAGCCGAGCGGTTCCCTGAGCATCGCACGCCCATCCACGGCCCACGGTCCCTCGGACGGGTGACGCTGCTTCCCCCAGTGAGACATGTTTACGCCCCCTGCGTCACCTTTCTTCGCTCCCTTCGCTCCCCTTGCGGTGGACCCGCGCGACCCAGTCGGCGGGCTTGGCGATCTCCGCCTTGGTCGGCAGTGTGTTCGGTGAGGTCCACACGCGGTTGAAGCCGTCCATGCCGACCTCGCCGACGACGGCGCGGACGAACCGCTCGCCGTCGCGGTACTGGCGGAGCTTGGCGTCGAGGCCGAGCACCTTGCGCAGGGCGGCGTCGAGACGCCCCGCACCTGCGGCCCTGCGCTGCTGGAACTTCTCGCGGATCTCGGCGACGGAGGGGACCACCTCGGGCCCGACCCCGTCCATGACGAAGTCGGCGTGTCCTTCCAGGAGGGACATGACGGCGGTGAGCCGGCCCAGCACCTCGCGCTGTTCGGGGCTCTGTACGAGTTCGACGAGCGAGCGGCTCTCGTCGCCGCGCTCGGCCTCGGGGCGGGCGCCGGCGAAGGACTGGACGGCCTCGCGCAGCCGCTCCAGGACGGTGGAGGGGTCCATCTCGGTGGCGCCGAGAAACGTCTGGATTTCACCCTCCAGGTGGGCGCGCAGCCACGGGACGGCCGTGAACTGTGTACGGTGCGTCTCCTCGTGGAGGCAGACCCACAGCCGGAAGTCGTGCGGGTCGACCGCCAGCTCACGCTCGACGTGCACGATGTTGGGGGCCACGAGCAGCAGCCGGCCGCCCGTCGCGGAGGAGCCCGGGATCACGTCGAGGCCGGGGGGCGCGAAGGTCTCGTACTGACCGAGCACCCGGGAGGCCAGGAAGCTGAGCAGCATGCCCAGCTCGACGCCGGTGACCTTGCCGCCGACCGCGCCGAGCATCGCGCCGCCGGGGGTGTTGCCGCGGCGGTCCTGCAGCTTGCCGAGCAGCGGGCCCAGGAGCTCGCGGAAGCCGGCCACGTTGGCCCTGATCCAGCCGGCCCGGTCGACGACGAGGACCGGCGTGTCGGGCGCGGAGGCGCCGCCGTCGGGCAGCGCGGCCATCATCCGGGTGAAGTCGCGCACGTGCTGTTCCGAGGTCAGGGCGTGCCGGCGCAGCTCCGCCACCACCTCCCGGGCCTCGTCCCGGCTGACCTCCGGACCCGGCCGTACGAGCCGGGTCGCGGTCGCCACCGCGAGGTTCCAGTCGACCATCTCCGCACCACCGATGCTCGTCATGCGTCAACCGTACGTGGACCGGCCGTCCTGCGGACCCCCTATGGGATGTCCGTCGGTGTGGTCGCCACGGCGGCGGCCAGCTTGTCGAGGCCCTTCTCGGCTGCCGGGCCGTCCGGACTGTTCGCGGTCAGGAAGGCGAAGGCGAGCAGTCGGCCGGAGGGGTCGACGACGGTTCCGGCGAGGGAGTTCACGCCGGTCAGGGTGCCCGTCTTGGCCCGCAGCAGGCCGGCGGCCGGGGAGGTGCCGGCGTTGCGGCCGCGCAGGGTGCCGGTGAAGCCGGCGACGGGCAGCCCGGTGAGGACGGGCCGCAGCTCGGGCCGCTGCGGATCGGCGGCCTTGGCGAGGAGGTCGGTGAGCAGGCGGGTGCTGACCTTGTCGGCGCGGCTGAGGCCGCTGCCGTCGGCGAAATGGGAGCCGGTGACGTCGACGCCGAGGGAGGCGAGCTTCTCGGAGACGGCCTTCCCGGCGCCCTCGAAGCCGGCGGGGTGCCCGGCGGCGAGGGCGGTCTGGCGGGCGAGGGCCTCGGCGATGTCGTTGTCGCTGTTGGTCAGCATCCGCTCGACGAGCCCGGCGAGCGGGGTGGAGAGGGTGGTGGCCAGGGGCTGGGCGGCGGCGGGCGCCTTGGCGCGGGCCGGTTCGCCGGTGACCTTGATACCGCGCTCGCGCAGCAGGCCGGCGAAGGCGCGGGCGGTGTCCCCGGAGGGGTCCTCGGTCCGCCCGACGGGCCCGGAGGTGGAGTCGTCGGGGCGGCCCTCGTCGGCGGTGAGGGCGGTGACGGGCGCGATGTTGTCGTTGCGGCCGATGGGGTGGCGGACGGGGCCGGTGTAGAGGGAGTCGTCGTAGCCGAGGGTGACGCTGTCGGTGCCGGCGGCCTTGAGTGCCTGGGCGGTGTCGGCGGCGAGGGCGACGAGGCTGCCGCCGGATCCGGCGGGGCTCTTCTTCTTCGCGGTGAGGGAGGGGTCGCCGCCGCCGACGAGGACGATCTGCCCGGGTCCCGCGCCGGGGGCCACGGTGGTGCGGATGCGGTGCTCGGGGCCGAGGGCCGCCAGGGCGGCCGCCGCGGTGGCGATCTTGATGGTGGACGCGGGGGTCATGGCCGCGCGGGGCCCGGACTCGTAGAGCACCCGGCCGGTGGCCGTGTCGACAACCGAGGCGGTACGCACGGTCCCGAGCGCGGGGTCGGCGAGCAGCGGTCCCAGGATCCCGGACAGGGCGTCTGCTCCGTTCGGGGCGGTCACGGGAGGCTGCCGGCCGGCGTCCGCGCCGTGCGGGCCGACTCCGGGGAGCACCCCCGGAGCGCTGGGCGCCGCCTGGGGCAGGGCCCCGGCCGCGTGATCTCCGCCACGCGTCGGGCTCCAGGAGGCTGCCCTGTCCCGCTCGGCCTTACGCTGGCCCGAGTCCCAGGGACCGGCGGCGGCCACCGTCACCGCCGAGAGGGCGAGGCCGGCGACGGCCGACCCCGCGATGAGCTGCCACGTCTTGATCAATGGCACCTCGGACCAGCCCCTTTCGCGATCACACATATGCGTGAGGGACACTTAACCACTGCGTCTTGCCGCGAGCATGGCACCCCACCCCGGCAGGGCTGGGCCGACGAGCCATTCGACAAGACGTGCACGCAGTCGAATCAAATGCAGTCTCGAAGCTTGAAGCTGATCATGGAGGAGCAGGACGTGGAGTTCGACGTCACCATCGAGATCCCCAAGGGTTCGCGGAACAAGTACGAGGTGGACCACGAGACCGGCCGGATCCGTCTGGACCGTCGCCTCTTCACCTCGACCAGCTACCCGGCCGACTACGGCTTCGTCGAGAACACCCTCGGCGAGGACGGCGACCCGCTGGACGCGCTGGTCATCCTGGACGAGCCGACCTTCCCGGGCTGCCTGATCAAGTGCCGTGCGATCGGCATGTTCCGCATGACGGACGAGGCGGGCGGCGACGACAAGCTGCTGTGCGTGCCGGCCTCCGACCCGCGTGTCGAGCACCTGCGCGACATCCACCACGTGTCCGAGTTCGACCGCCTGGAGATCCAGCACTTCTTCGAGGTCTACAAGGACCTGGAGCCCGGCAAGTCGGTCGAGGGCGCGAACTGGGTCGGCCGCACCGAGGCCGAGGCCGAGATCGAGGCCTCGTACAAGCGCCTGCAGGCGCAGGGCGACCACCACTGAGCTCCGCTCGGTAGCTGACATCACGGGCGGCACCCCCTTCGCGGGGGTGCCGCCCGCAGTCGTTCCCGGTCAGAGCCCCAGTTGTCGCTGGGGAGGAAACGGTTCCGCATACTGATACGGCAGGTGCTTGACGACTGGAGGACGCGTGGCGGAGGCCGACGGGGCAGAGGACAAGAAGCCCACGTCCGACGAGGCGCACAGCGCCTTCACCCAACCGGCCGGGACGCACCCGGAGCCCGCGGAGGCCGACCAGCCGACCTCGGAGTTCTCCGTACCCGACGGGATGGCCGCGCAGCCCGTCGAGCCCGAGGGCTCCGCCTTCGCGAACCCGCCCGCCTACAGCGCCCAGCACGCCGCGCCGGCCCACACCCCCGGCCCCGGCGGCTTCCCCGTCGCCCGGATGAAGGAATCCCCCTGGCAAGACCGCATGCGCACGATGCTGCGCATGCCGGTGGACGTACGCCCGGTGGCCGAGGCGGTGCAGCGGCACAGCGAGGCCGGGCCCCCCGTGGGCCGCGTACTCGACCTCACCCTGCGCATCGGCGAGCTGCTGCTCGCGGGCGGCGAGGGCGCCGAGGACGTGGAGGCGGCGATGTTCGCCGTGGCCCGCTCCTACGGGCTCGACCGCTGCGAGCCCACCGTCACCTTCACCATGCTGTCCATCACCCACCAGCCCTCGCTGGTGGAGCACCCGGTCTCGGCGAACCGCACCGTGCGCCGCCGCGGCACCGACTACACCCGCCTCGCGGCCGTCTACCGGCTCGTCGACGACATCAGCGCGCACGAGGTCGAGGTCTCCCTGGAGGAGGCCTACCGCCGCCTCGCCGAGATCCGCCGCAACCGCCACCCGTACCCCACCTGGGTCCTCACGGCCGCCGCCGGGCTGCTCGCCGGGGCCGCCTCCATCCTGGTCGGCGGCGGGGTCACCGTCTTCTTCTGCGCCGCCCTCGGCGCCGTGCTCGGCGACCGGCTGGCCTGGTACTGCGCCGGGCGCGGGCTGCCGGAGTTCTACCAGTTCGTCGTGGCCGCGATGCCCCCCGCCGCGATCGGGGTGGCGCTGAAGATCGCGGAGATCGACGTCCGCGCCTCCGCCGTGATCACCGGCGGGCTCTTCGCCCTGCTGCCCGGACGGGCCTTGGTCGCGGCCGTGCAGGACGGGCTGACCGGCTACTACATCACCGCCTCCGCCCGGCTGCTGGAGGTCATGTACCTCTTCATCGGGATCATCATCGGCGTCCTCGTGGTGCTCTACGTCGGCCTCCAGTTCGGCGCCACGCCCGACCCGGACGACGTCCTGCAGATCCCCCACCGGCCGGTGCTCCAGATCCTCGCGTCGATGGTCCTGGTGTTCACCTTCGCGATCCTGCTCCAGCAGGAGCGCTCCACGGTGTGGATCGTGACGCTGAACGGCGGGGTCGCCTGGGCCACCTTCGGCGCGCTGCGGGTGGCCGAGCTGCCGCCGGTGCCGTCCACGGCCATCGCGGCCGGGCTGGTCGGCCTGTTCGGGCAGCTCTTCTCGCGCTACCGGTTCGCCTCCGCCCTGCCGTACGTGACAGCGGCCATCGGGCCGCTGCTGCCCGGCTCGGCGACGTACTACGGGCTGCTGTCGATCGCCGAGAACCGGCTGGAGACGGGGATGGCCTCGCTGACGAACGCCGCCGCCATCGCGCTCGCCATCGCCATCGGGGTCAACCTGGGTTCGGAGACCTCACGGCTCTTCATGCGGATCCCCGGCGGGCCGAGCGCGGCCAAGCGCCGCGCGGCGAAGCGCACGCGCGGCTTCTGAGGGCCCTCGTAGGCCCCTGTGCGTCGTGTCCCGGGTACGCGAACGCCCCGGAGACCCTCGGGTCTCCGGGGCGGCGTACGCGGCGTCAGCGCTTGGCGTGGCGCCCGCGCTGGCCCGTGGCGGCCTGCGGGTCGTCCAGGGTCCCGGCCTCGGCCGGGGCGGCCAGGGCGGCCGCCTTGCCCTCCTTGCGGGCCTTCAGCACCTCGAAGACCACCGGGATGACCGAGACGAGGACGATGCCGACCAGGATCGGCTCGACGTTGGTCTTGATGAACTCGATCTGCCCGAGCCAGTAGCCCGCGACCGTGACACCCGCGCCCCAGCCGATGCCACCGATGATGTTGTACGTCAGGAACGTGCGGTACTTCATCGAGCCGGCGCCCGCGACCATCGGCGCGAAGGTGCGGATGATCGGCACGAAGCGGGCCAGCACGATGGCCTTCGGTCCGTGCCGGTCCATGAACTCGTGCGCCTTGTCGAGGTTCTCGCGCTTGAAGAGCTTGGAGTTCGGCCGGTTGAACAGCTTCGGGCCGAAGAACTTGCCGATCATGTAGCCGACCTGGTCACCGATGATCGCGGCGGCCACGATCAGGGTGCAGACCAGCCACAGCGGCTGCTTGATGTACTGACCGTCCGCGACGAGTAGACCCGCCGTGAACAGCAGGGAGTCGCCGGGGAGGAAGGCGAAGAGTCCCGATTCGGCGAAGACGATGACCAGGATGCCGATCAGGCCGTATTCCGAGATCAGGTAGTCCGGGGACAGCCACTCAGGGCCGAGCGCAAGCGTGTACACGAGTTCCGGGCTCTCCTGGATCGGGGGGTCTGCGGGGTCGCGGACAGGGCGGGGCGGTCTCAATTATCAACGCACACGACCCCCACCCGGTTCCAGGGTCCGGGCGGGGGCGGTATGAGGCACTTCGCGGGCGCGTCCCGGGGCTCTCGGCTACGCCTTGCGGACGGCGTTGGCCAGGATCGCGTCCCTCAGGTGCTCCGCCAGACCCGGTTTGACGGAGTCGTAGAACTCCTTGAACCGCTCGTCCGCCACGTACATCTCGCCGAGCCCGGTGTGGATCTCGTACGAGCAGTCGTAGAACCGCGCGGTGATCTGCTGCCGGTGCTCCTCGGCCAGGTCCATCGCGCGCTCGCCGTCGGCGGGCTCGCCGGCGTCCATGAGGGCCGCGTACCGGCTGCCCCAGTCGGCCGACTCGTCCTGGATCCGCTGCCAGTCCTCCTTGGTGTAGGAGGAGGTCCGGCGCTGCGACTGCGCGTAGGCGTCGGTACCGCCCCAGCGCTGCTCGACCTCCTCCGCGTACTGCTCGGGATCCCTGTCCCCGAACACCTCGAACTTCTCCTCGGGCGTGAGGTTGATGCCCATCTTCTTCGCCTCCATGGCGTGCTCCACGGCCTTGGCCATCCGCTGGAGCCGGGCGATCCGGTCGGACAGGAGGGCGTGCTGCCGGCGCAGGTGCTCCCTCGGGTCCGCATCCGGGTCGTCCAGCAGGACCGCGACCTCGTCGAGCGGAAAGCCGAGCTCCCGGAAGAACAGGATCCGTTGCAGCCGGTCGAGGTCGGCGTCGTCGTAACGACGGTGTCCGGCCCGGCTGCGGCCGCTCGGGGAGAGCAGGCCGATCTCGTCGTAGTGGTGCAGGGTGCGCACCGTCACTCCGGCGAATCCGGCGACCTGGCCCACGGAGTAGCCCATTGCCTTCCGCTCCTCTGGTTGGGTACGCCCTCCACTGTGGGTCCTCACGTCACGTGAGGTGCAAGCGGACAGCTCCTAACCCATCGCGCGGGTGCCGTCCAGGGATTCGCGGATGATGTCCGCGTGGCCCGCGTGGCGGGCGAACTCCTCCACCAGGTGCAGGAGCATCCAGCGCATCGAGGCCTTGCCGTTCTCCGGGAACCAGGGCGCCGGAGGCAGCGGGAAGGTGTCGTCGAGGCTGGGGACACCGGCGATGAAGGCCGCGGTCTGCCGCGCGACGTCGTCCCAGAAAACCAGGACCTGCGGGATGCCCTCGCCCTCCACCAGGCGGAAGGCCTCGCCCCAGGTCTCCCGGGTGCGCTGCCGCTCGTTCGGCTCCTCCTGGGCCATCCGCAGCCAGGCCAGCTCGACCTCGGCGACGTGCTTGAGCAGCCCGGACAGGGACAGCTCGCTGACGGTGGGCCGGCTCGCGGCCTGTTCCTCCGTCAGCTCGAGCACCGTCTCGCGCAGGGCTGTGCGCTGGGCGTCCACGAAGGCGAGGAGCGTGCCGCGCTCGTCGCCGGGGACCTCTTGGGAAACCTGAGCCATGGTCGACCACCTCTGCGTGTACGTGAATCCCGCTGACGAGAACCACGCTACGAGGGGATGCGGTCAGCACCTGTCCTAGAAGGCGGCTTCCTAGAAGGGAAATCGCGTACGGCCGTGCTGGACCGAGATCCACTTCTGGGTGGTGAAGGCCTCCACCGTGGCCCGGCCGTTCAACCGGCCCATCCCCGAGGCCTTCTCCCCGCCGAAGGCGGCCAGGGGCTCGTCGCCGATGGTGGAGTCGTTGACGTGGATCATTCCGGTCTCGATGCGCCGCGCGAAGCGGACGCCCCGCTCCACGTCCCTGGTGTGCACGGCGCCACTGAGGCCGTAGGGGGTGGCGTTGGTGATGCGTACGGCCTCCTCCTCGCCGTCGAAGACCACGAGCAGCGCCACCGGGCCGAAGATCTCCTGGCCCAGCAGCGGCGAGTCCTCGGGCAGCCCGGCCAGCACGGTCGGCTCGACGAGGTTGCCGCGCGTAGATCCGCGGACGAGCGCCGTCGCGCCGGATTCGACGGCGCGGTCCACGAGCGCGGTCAGGGCGTCGGCCTGGAAGGAGTTGATGAGCGGGCCGATGTGGGTGTCGGCCTCGCGCGGGTCGCCGGTCTTCAGGGCGCGCACCCGGGCCGTGAACTTCTCGGTGAACTCCTCGGCGACGGAGGCGTCGACGAGGATCCGGTTGGCCGCCATGCAGACCTGGCCCTGGAAGACGAAGCGGCTGAAGACGGCGGCGTCCACCGCGTAGTCCACGTCGGCGTCGTCGAGGACGACCAGGGCGCTGTTGCCGCTGAGTTCCAGGACGGTCCGCTTGAAGTGGCGGGCGGCGACGGAGCCGACGTGCCGGCCGGTGCGGTCGGAACCGGCGAAGGAGATGACCTTGGGGACGGGGTGGGTGAGGATCGCGTCGCCTATCTCGGCGATGTCCGTGATCAGTACGTTCAGCAGCCCGGCGGGCAGGCCCGCGTCCTCGAAGATCTTGGCGATGATCCCGCCGCCCGACACCGGGGCGCTCTGGTTCGGCTTGATCAGGACCGCGTTGCCCAGCGCCAGCGCCGGGGCGACCGACTTCAGGGTCACCAGGAAGGGGAAGTTGAAGGGGCTGATCACGGCGACGACGCCCACCGGGAGGCGCTGGACCCGGTTCTCCTTGCCCTCGACCGTGGAGGGCAGGATGCGGCCCTCGGGGCGGATGGCCAGCTGGATCGCCTCGCGGATGAACTCCATCGCGAGGTGGACCTCGTACTCGGCCTTGGGACGGGTCCCGCCGAGCTCGTCGATCATCGCCTCGACGATCTCCTTCTGGCGCTCCTCCGTGATGCGCAGGGCGCGCTCGAGGACGGTACGTCTCGCGTACGGGCTGGTCGCGGCCCATTCCCTCTGGGCGCGCTCGGCCGCGCGGTAGGCCTGGTCCACCTGCTCGGCGGTGGCCACGGTGATGGCCGCGAGCTTCTCCCCGTTGTACGGGTTGACGTCGATGATGTCCCACGAACCGGTGCCGGCCAGCCATTCGCCGTCTATGTACTGGTGAGCCAGGTCGGTGAATATGGACATGCCATCCCTTACTGCGAGCGCGCACCCTTGCGCTGCACCGGAGACCGATCGGACATCATGCACTGATCAGACGTCATAGTACGTGCGGTTCAGGACAGTTGGAGCAGTCCGCGGAGCAGATCGCGGGTCTTGTCGGGGTCCGGGCAGTCGGCCTGGAGCCGTTCCATCGCCCGCGCGTACTGCGCCACTTCCTCTTCTTTGTCCAGGTAGAGGGCGCTGGTGAGCTGTTCCAGATAGACGATGTCCTGGAGGTCGGATTCGGGGAAGCGCAGCAGCGTGAATGCGCCGCTCTCGCCCGCGTGGCCGCCGAAGGAGAACGGCATCACCTGGAGCTGCACGTTGGGCCGCTGGCTGATGTCGATCAGGTGTTCCAGCTGACCGCGCATCACGTCGCGGTCGCCGTAGGGGCGGCGCAGCGCGGCCTCGTCGAGGACGGCGTGGAAGACCGGCGCGCTCTCGGAGACGAGCACCTTCTGGCGCTCCAGGCGCAGCGCGACGCGGCGGTCTATCTCGGCGGCGCCGGCGCCGGGCATGCCGCGGCTGACGACGGCGTGGGCGTAGGCCTCGGTCTGCAACAGCCCGTGGACGAACTGGACTTCGTAGATACGGATCAGGGAGGCGGCGCCTTCGAGGCCGACGTACGTCTGGAACCAGCCGGGGAGTACGTCTCCGTAACTGTGCCACCAGCCCGCCGCGTTGGCCTCGCGGACCAGCCCCAGCAGGGACTCGCGCTCCGCGCCGTCCGTGACCCCGTAGAGCGTGAGGAGGTCCTCGACGTCCCTGGCCTTGAAGCTCACCCTTCCCAACTCCAAGCGGCTGATCTTCGATTCGGATGCGCGGATCGAGTAGCCGGCCGCCTCACGGGTGATGCCGCGGGATTCTCGGAGTCGCCTGAGCTGAGAGCCCAGGAGGATACGGCGCACCACAGAACCGCTGGCTTCTGCGGTCACTAGTCCTGCCCTCCCCATCGCGTTGATGTGCGCGTGGTCTGCGCGTGCGTGGCGGGGCCCCCGAACCCCGGGCCGCAGTCTGCCACCAAAACGCATCTGCCCGTACTCGTTCTGTAACGGAATCCGGCCGCCCGGAAAAGAAGTCCGTACGGATGCGTAGGAAGAAATGAGCAAGAACCGTCACGGGAGTGGACAGGTCCGGCGCGTGCACGTGCATCTGCCCTTGCATCCGGCTCCGCCATTCGGAACGATGGTGCCCGCGCACCTGCGTGCTCTTCGCGCCGGCGCCGGACCCACCCCGCAGTTCTCTTTGGACAGAGCCGCCGCTTCGTCCGCGAATCCCGGGAGTGCCTCGCATGGGGACGAATGGATCGACCATGCTCGAGCCGTTACGGCAGGGGCTTCCCCCGGTCGACCCCACGGCTGTCTCCGGGTCCGCCTCCTGCGCTCTGCCCGCCCGCTTCGAGGCGGTGCGGGGCGCACGTACGTTCACCCGGTCGACGTTGTCCCAGTGGGGCCTGGACGAGCGCTTCGACGACGTCTCGCTGGTCGTGTCCGAACTCGTCACCAACGCGCTTCGCCATGCCCTGCCCGACGACGCGCGGCCGTGCGGCGGCGAGCCGGAGGCGTCGGCGGTACGCCTGCACCTGATGCGGTGGAGCACGCGGCTGGTGTGCGCGGTGCGGGACCCCAGCCAGGACCGGCCGGGCGGTTCGTTCACTCCGGAGCGGACGGACGAGAACTGCGACCTGGAGTCCGGGCGCGGGCTCTTCCTGGTGGACTCCTACAGCGACAGCTGGGGCTGGCACCCGCTCGCGGGGCGGCTGACCGGCAAGGTGGTCTGGGCGCTCTTCATGCTTCAGGACTGACGCAGCATGCTTCAAGACTGACGCGGCATGCTTCAGGACTGACGCGGCGGCGACGAGAAACAACACCACTGGCCGGGATTGATCTTTATGATCAATCCCGGCCAGTGCACGTGCATGGCGTGAATGGGTGCGCCGTTCCTCAGCCGATCAAGTGATCGAACTCGCCGTCCTTGACGCCCAGCAGCAGCGCCTCTATCTCGGCCGGCGTGTACACGAGCGCCGGTCCGTCCGGAAAACGCGAGTTGCGCACGGCGACGTCGCCGTCCGGCAGCCTGGCGAACTCCACGCAGGAGCCCTGGGAATTGCTGTGCCTGCTCTTCTGCCAGGTCAGTTCATACAAGGAAGTGAGTTCTGCAGCTGCCATCCCGTTGTACGCGTGGTCCACAGGAAGCCCCCGATAGTGCAGATGTCAACTGCACCGGATCATAGCTCTGTTCATAAGCGCCTGCACGGGCAGATGCACGTGCACGGGCGGTATTCCACTGATCACTCTCAGGGGCGAAGGGCCCGCGCTACGGCAGGGCCTGCCGACCCCGCCCCCCGCCCACCCGCGCGGCGTCGGCGGCCGCCGTCCCGTCCTCCCACCCCGCGTGATCGGTCGCCCCGCGCAGCCGGGTCGTCGTGGTCCGGGGGAACATCTCCTCCGCGCGCGAGGTGACCGCCACGTCCCGGGCCACCAGCGCCGGCAGGTTGTCCGGCGCCTCGGTCGCCGTGTGCTCGGCCGTCTCGGCGAGCCGCCGCCCGATGCGGCTGGCGTAGGCGAGCAGGAACGACTGGCGGAACGTCTTGGTCCGCTTGCGCCCCCCGGCCCGCTGCGCGGCCTCGGCCCGGGTCATGGCCGCCGTCCCCTGCACGAGCAGCGAGGTGTACAGCAGCTCCACCGCCTCCAGGTCGCTCTCGAAGCCGACCACCGTGGAGAACTCGAACCCGCTGTTCCACACCGCCCGGCAGCGGTTCACCCCGGCCACCGCGTCGAGCAGCACCGCCTTGGCCTCCTCGTACGGCGGCTCGACCCCGATCCGGCAGGCCCCCGGGACCTGCGCCGGACCGCCGCCCCGCACGGCGAGGAGCGCCTCGTCCACCGTGTGCCGGGCCATCAGCTCCTGGGCCTTCGCGCTGAGCGCCTCGGCCTCCTCCGGGAAGGTGGTCGCCTCGGCCTTCGCCAGCAGGGCGCGGATCCGGCCCAGCATGCGCGGCTCGATGTGCGGATGCGCCGACAGACCGGCGAGCGCGTCGACCGGGTCGCCCGGCACCGGGCCCACCGGTTCGATCGACGGCAGCCGGATCAGCAGCCGGAAGACCTCCAGGACGGCAGTGGCCAGCGTGAACCGGTCCGCCTTCTCGCGGCGCGCGAGCTGGTCGGCGTACGCGGCGTCGTCATCGGACCGCGTCCACCACACCTCGGCCCCGGTCCACCGCTCGGGGAGCCGCGCGTATCGGCGCGCCTCGGCGGCGATCACGTCCTCGGTGATCCGCAGGTGGATCGCGTCCAGGTCCCGCCGCACCAGCCGCAGCACGTCCGCCGGCTGCCAGCCCCGCTCCCAGGCCTGCCGTACGTACGCCTCCCCGCGCGCCAGCAGCTCCCGCCCGACCTCGCCCCAGCGCGCGGGCTCGGCGGCGAGCACCGAGGCGCCCGTGTCCAGCCCGGCGTCGTCCTGGGCGTAGAGGGCGGCGGCGAAGGCTCGGTCGACGGTCTCGGCAAGGTCTCTCACACCTCTCAGCTTGGCATGTCCGCCTTCGCGTCCCATTCCTGGCGGGCGGCCTCGATCCGCGGGCGGTGCGCGACCGACCAGTCCGCCAGGTCCTTGACGAGGCGGCTCAGGCTGTGGCCGAGGCCGGTCAGCTCGTACTCGACCTGCGGGGGCACCGTCGCGTACACGGTCCGGGTGACCAGGCCGTCCCGCTCCAGGCGGCGGACGGTGAGGGTGAGCATCCGCTGCGAGATGCCGTCCACCGCGCGCTGGAGTTCCTTGAAGCGGTGGACTCCGGCGGCGAGTTCGACCACGACGTGGACGGACCACCTGTCGCCCAGCCGGTCGAGGACGTCGCGGATTCCGCAGTCGTCCGCGCAGCTCACGACGGGGGCGGGGGTGGTTACCGCGGTGTGCCCTGGTGACATGAAAGTGCCTCCTTACGCTCGTGCGCCGATCCGCACACGCTGTACGCGAAGCAACCACCACGCGGACGAAGGACTTCCCCATGCTCTTGATCACCGGCGCCTCGGGCGGACTCGGCTCCCTCGTGACCCACCGGCTGGCGGACCGCGCGGACGTACGGTTCGGTACGCGCGCCCCGAGCGGCCCCGGCCACGTACGGGTGGACTTCGACGCCCCCGGGACCCTCGACTTCACGGGCGTCGACACCCTCCTGCTCATCTCCGCCGGGTCCGGGGAGGACGACACGGTCATCGCCCGGCACGGGGCGGCGATCGCCGAGGCCGAACGGGCCGGCGTACGCCACATCGTGTACACCAGCCTCACCGCCGAGGGGGACCACCTGCCGTACGCGCTCGCGCACCGCTGGACGGAGCGCCGCCTGCGCGCGTCCTCCCTCGCCTGGACCGTCCTGCGCAACGGCCTCTACGCCGAACTGCTGGCCGCACTGGCCGCCCCGGGACCGGACGGGGCGATCACCGCGCCGCTGGGCGGGGGCCGGATCGCGGCGGTGGCCCGGGAGGACCTGGCGGACGTGGCGGTACGGGTGGCCCTCGCCCCGGAGGCGCACGCGGGACGGACGTACGAGCTGGTCGGCGAGCACCCGCTGGTCGGCGCCGAACTGGCCGGGGCGGTGGGCGCCCGCTACGCCCCCGGCACCCTGGCGGCCGCCCGCAGCGCCCTGTCGGAGACGGGCGTGCGGGCCTTCCAGGTGCCGATGCTGGTGGGCACGTACTCGGCGATCGCCGGCGGCTTCCTGTCCACCCCGGACACCGGCACCCTGGCCGCTCTCCTGGGCCGGCCCCCCAGGTCCGCCCTCGCGGTCTACGCGGAACTGGTCCGGCCCGCCGTGGCCGGCTGAGCCGGAGCGGGGGACTGGGGCCGGGGCGGTTGCCGGGCATTGTCAGACCCCGGTGGGACACTCGCACTCGTGAGCGATCAAGCCGGCCGGTGGGCCCTCGCCGAGGACGGCGACGGGTGGTGGCACGCCGCGCCCGTCCACCCGGGGGACCTCGCGGCCGGGCCCCGGATCCGCGTGCGCGATCCCGCCGAGGCCGTCCGGGCGGCGCCCGCCGGGACCCGGTGGATCTGGCGGTCCACCGCGGCCGTCCACCCCCGGCTGCTCGCCGCGGGCGTCAGGGTCGAGCGGTGCTACGACGTCGAGGTCGCCGAGCTGCTGCTCCTCGGCCACGAGGGCCGCTTCGGGGAGCCCCGCTCGGCGGCGGCCGCCTGGGCCCGGCTGAGCGGGGGACCCGTACCGCCCGATCCCCCGCAGCGCGCGGCCGAACCGGGGACGCAGGATTCCCTGTTCGACCCCCGGCCCACCGTCCCCGTATCCCTCGACGCCCTGCTCGCGGTCTACGCCGACCAGACGAAACGGCATGCGGCCACCGCCCACCCCGACCGGATGCGCCTGCTCACGGCGGCCGAGTCCGCCGCCTTCCTCGTCGCCGCCGAAATGCACCGCGCGGGCCTGCCCTGGCGGGCCGACGTGCACCGCGCCCTGCTGACGGAGCTGCTCGGCGCCCGGTACGCGGGCGGGGGCGAGCCCCGCAGACTGGCCGAGCTGGCCGACGAGATCTCCGCCGCGTTCGGCCGCCGCGTACGCCCCGAGCTGCCCGCCGACGTCATCAAGGCCTTCGCCGAGGCCGGGATCAAGCTGAAGTCCACCCGTCGCTGGGAGATCCAGGAGCTCGACCACCCTGCCGCCCCGCCCCTCGTCGCGTACAAGAAGCTGTACCGGATCTACACCGCCCACGGCTGGGGCTGGCTCGCGGACTGGGTCCACGACGGCCGCTTCCGCCCGGAGTTCATCCCCGGCGGCACCCTCACGGGCCGCTGGGTCACCAACGGGGGCGGGGCTTTGCAGATCCCCAAGGTGATCCGCCGGGCCGTCGTCGCGGACCCCGGCTGGCGGCTCGTCGTCGCCGACGCCGACCAGATGGAGCCGCGCGTCCTGGCCGCGATCTCCCGCGACCCCGCCTTCATGGAGGTGGCGGGCCGCCCGGAGGACCTCTACACGGCCATCTCCCGCCAGGGCTTCTCCGGCGACCGGGACAAGGCCAAACTGGCCGTTCTCGGCGCCGTCTACGGACAGACCTCCGGGGACGGCCTGAAGAACCTGGCCGCGTTGCGCCGCCGCTTCCCGCGGGCCGTGGCGTACGTGGACGACGCCGCGAGGGCGGGCGAGGAGGGCCGGCTCGTACGGACCTGGCTCGGCCGGACCTGCCCGCCGCCCGCCGGTTCCGCCGACGACGACGGCGAGGCCGGAATCCCGCAGGACCGCGACCAGGGCCGGGACCAGAGCCGGGAAGACGCCTGGACCCCGAGCTACGCCTCGACCAACACCCGCGCCCGCGGCCGGTTCACCCGCAACTTCGTGGTGCAGGGCAGCGCCGCGGACTGGGCGCTGCTGATGCTCGCGGCGCTGCGCCAGGCCATCGCCGGGATGCGGGCCGAGCTGGTGTTCTTCCAGCACGACGAGGTGATCGTGCACTGTCCCGCCGAGGAGGCCGGCGCCGTCGCCGAGGCGATCCGCGCCGCCGCCGACCGGGCGGGCCGGATCTGCTTCGGCGACACTCCGGTCCGGTTCCCGTTCACGACGGCGGTGGTGGAGTGCTACGCCGAGGCCAAATGACCGGCGGGCGGGATCGTCAGCGCCGGGCTGAGCGCGATCTCCTGGGTGTCCCCGCTCGCCAGCAGACAGACCGACCGGTACAGATGTCCCGACCGGCCTGCCGCGAACTCACGGAACCCGTCTCTGCGACCCTGCCGCATGCACTCCCCCTCGCGTCCGTTTCACCCTCTTGACGCGATGGCGGCAGCGGAATGTTTCACCCGCTCCCTCCTCACCTGCCGAGCGGCTCAGGCGAGTTCGTGGAAGTAGGCGTGGAACTCCTCGCGGACGAAGCCCTCCGCCTCGTACAGCCCCTGCGCGATGTGGTTGTCGTAGGCCGTCTCCAGCTGCACACCGGCCGCCCCGGCCTCCCGGGCCCGGCGCAGCACCTCGCGCAGCAGGGCCCGGCCGGCGCCGGTGCGGCGGCCGGACGGGGCGACGTACAGGTCGTTGAGGATCCACGCGGGCCGCATGGAGAGCGACGAGAAGGTGCGGTAGACCTGCGCGAAGCCGACCGTGCCGGCGCCCGGCACGTCCGCGAGCAGGACGAGGGACTCCCCGGCCCGGATCCGCTCCGCGAGGAACGCCCGGGGGCGGTCCGGGTCTTCGACCTTCACCTCGTAGAAGTCGAGGTAGCCGCGGAAGAGGGCGGCCGCCGTCTCGATGTCCGCCTCGCCGGCGGCGCGGAGGGTGACCCCGTCGCCTTCCGTCGGGACGACCTGCTGGTCCCCTGCCTGACCACTGCTCATGTACGTCTCCCTCGCTCTGTCTCCCGCGCGCCGGAGACCATTGTGCGCGGGAGACGTACAGCGGAGGGAGTCGCGGTCAGCGCCCCGCGACGGGTTGGGCGGGGAGGTTGAAGACGTGCTCGGGCGTCACGATCTTCGTGATCGCCTCGCCGAACAGCGTGCTCGGCTCACTGCCCTCGTAGCTGATGTCCGTGTTGAGCACCACCACGAGCGTGGCCTGCGGATCCGGCAGGTACACGGTCAGCGACTGGTACCCGGGCAACGACCCGTTGTGCCCGATCCACCCGTCGACGTTGAAGAGGCCGAGGCCGTACCCGGCCCCCGGCATGCCGCTCGGCCCCGTCTTCAGCCGCTCCGCCTGCGTGGCGGAGGTCAGCAGCGTCCCGGTGGCCAGGGTCCTCGCCCAGCTCCGCAGGTCATGGACGTCGGAGATCATCGCTCCGGCCGCCCAGCCCCAGGAGGGGTTCCAGTCGGTGGCGTCCTCCGTCTTCCCGGAGGCCGTCTGGTCCGTGTATCCGTGGGCGTGCGGACTGGGGAACTCCGCGCCGGTGGGGAAGGACGTACGCCGCAGCCCGGCCGGTTCGACGACCTCGCGCTGGATGTAGTCGGCGAGGGAATCGCCGCTCGCCTTCTCCACCACCAGCCCCAGCAGGACCGTGTTGGTGTTGCAGTACTGGAACTGCGTGCCCGGCTCGAACACCGCCGGGTGGCGGAAGGCGTACTGGAGCAGCTCCTGCGGGGTGAACAGTCGCCGGGGATCGCCCGTCAGTGCCTTGAAGAACCCTTCGTCCGCAGAGTAGTTGAACAGCCCGCTGCGCATGCCGGCCAGCTCGCGCAGGGTGATCCGGTCACCGCCCGGGACCCCGTCGACGTACTTCCCGATGGGGTCGTCCAGCCCGACCTTCCCCTCGTCGACGAGCTTGAGCAGCGCGGTCACCGTGAAGGTCTTCGTCTCGCTGCCGATCCGCATGTACAGGTCGGGGGTCATCGGCGTGCCGTTCGCCTTGTCGGCGACGCCGAAGGACCGTACGTACTCACCCTTGCCGGGCGCCGAGAGCGAGACGGTCACCCCGGGCACCTTGGCCTCCTCCATCACCTTCCGGACGGCCTCATCCAGCCGGGCCGCCACTTCGGGCGTGAGCTGCGGAAACTCGTCGCCGACCGGAGCCGCCACCGAGACCGCGGACGGAGAGGCCGCGTCCCACGCGTACCCCGCCGCAGGCCCCAGAGGCGCCACCATGAGCCCTGCCACGGCCACGGCGACCGCCGCACCGCGCCAGCGTGTCCTCGCCATACCGGACCTCCTGCCACTCCCTTCCAACGTAGCCCCGGCCCCCCACCCGGGCGACCGGGAGCCGGAAGGTCCTTCCGGACCTGGGTGTGCTCGATGCTGACGCATGCCTTATGTTGCAGAGGCAAAACACGGGGACTTCGCATGCCGCACGCCCAGCAGCCGTGCCCCGAAGCGGTTGTTGGCGCTCGACGAGCCGAGACTGAGGCGACGGACGACGGATGGCACGGGACTACGACAGCCAGCTTCTGGAGTCGGTGGCGGTACGCCGCCGCAGGATGAGGGACGCGCTGCTGTTCGGCGCTCAGCGGGCGCGGCGCACGGCGGACGAGCGGCTCGGAAAGCTGTTCGCCGGGATCGCCATCGCCGCTGTCCTGTGCGCGGGTTGCGTCGGATGGTCCTTCATCCAGCACACGCTCGCGAAGCAGAAGGCCGAGCAGCGGCAGAGGCAGCAGCAGAGCCCGGTGCAGCAGTTCGGGCAGCCGTCGAAGTCCTCGCAGCCATCGAAGTCCCAGCAGCCGTCGGGTCCGGCGGGCCCGTCCGCGTCGCCCCACACCTCGCCGTCGTCGAAACCGAAGAAGTCGCCACAGCCCTCGCAGGCGACCAAGTCGCCCCAGCCGACGAAGTCGTAGAGGAAGCAGCAGCAGAAGCGTGCAGATCCGGGAGAGTTCACTGTCCGGCAGCAGAGCTATGTCCCCTTGGCCCCGAAAGGTCGCATTCCCGCGATGATAGGTTCCCGTAAGTGGTGAGCACAGCAACGACTTCCCGGGCGCAATTGAGCCGGGTGACCCTGGTCGGCGAGCGGCGTCGGGCCGACATGGTCCTGCCCTCCGACACGCCGATCGGGCAGCTGCTCCCCGACATCCTGCATCTGCTCGACGACCGGGCCGCATCGCGCCCGATGACCCGTCAGCTGATCACGTCGGACGGCTCCGCGCTCCCGCACGACAGCACGCTCGCGTCAGCCGGGATACCCGACGGCGCCGTCCTGCGACTCGTCAGGTCCCACTCCGCGCCGCCGGCCCCCGTGGTCCACGACGTCACCGACCTGGTGGCCGACGACCTCGACCTCCAGGCCTGGCGCTGGCGTCCCGCCGCCCGTCGGGGCAGTGCGGGAGTCGCCACCGTCGCCTTCGCCGTGACCGCGGCGCTGCTCGCCCGCCGCGAGTTCTCACTCGACGCCCTGGCCGGCGCCCTCACGGCCGTCACCCTCGTCCTGCTGGCGGCCGGCGCGCTCGTCGCCCGCATCGGGCAGGGCAACCGGGGCCTGGCGACCGCCCTCCTGCTCGCCTCCGGCGCACTGGGCATCCTCACCGCATGGACCGCCGCGGACGCCTACCACTGGTCGGGAATCGCGCGGCTCGCCGCCGTCGCGGGCGCGCTCGTCCTGACGCTGGTTCTGCTCGGCTACTTCTCACCGCTCGGCCGGGGCGGGCTCATCGGCGCCGTGGCCACCACCGTCGTCACCGCCCTGTGGGAGGCCGTCGCCGCCGTCCAGGGCGATCCGGCCCGGCTCGGCGCGGTCATGGTCCTCTTCTCCGTGGTGCTGCTCGGCCTGCTGCCGCGGCTCGCCCTCATGGCCTCGGGGCTCACCGCCCTCGACGACCGCCGCTCGGGCGGCGCCTCCGTCAGCCGCCACGAGGTGGGCAACGCGCTCGCCGCCACGCACCGCGGGCTCGCGCTCGCGACGATCGTCACCGCGATCTCGGCGGCGGCCGGCGGCTGGCTGCTGACCCTGGCCGAGAAGCCGACCGTGTGGACGGTGGCGCTGCCGACGCTCGTCACCGTGGTGCTCCTGTCGAGGGCGCGGGCCTTCCCGTTGGTCGCCGAGGTCGTGGCGCTGTCCACCGCCGCGGCGTTGCTCGTCGTACGCCTCGTGATGCTGTGGGCCGAGCACGACGGGGGCGCCGGACCGCTCGCCGTCCTGGCTGTGGCGGCGCTGCTGCCGCTGGTCGTCCTCGCGGTGCGGCCGCCGGAGCACGTGCAGGTCCGGCTGCGGCGCACCGCCGACCTCATCGAATCGATCGGCATGGTGGGGCTCTTCCCGCTCGCCGTCGGGGTGTTCGGCATGTACGGGCAGCTGCTCGACAAGTTCTGAGTCAACGTGCAGGCGCTCCGGGCGGCGGGGCAGCAGGTCGGAAAGAATGAGGGGCAGGGGCAGACATGCCGAACGAAGACAACTGGCAGGGCGATGTCCTGCGCGACCTCAGGGGCGGGGCGCAGCCTGCGGCCCAGGGCCCGGGAGGCCACCAGCCCCCGCCGGGGCCCGCCGCCTCGGCCCGGGGTCCGGCCGCCCCGCAGCCGCCGCAGGGCCCGGCCGCGGCGTCCGGCGCCCAGCCACCGCCGCAGGTCCCGGCAGCGCCGCAGCCGCCGCACGGCGTCGGCGCGGGGCACGCGGCTCCGGCGCATGGACCTGGACCCGCGGGCCCCGTTCAGGGCGGCCACGGGCAGGCGCCCGCCCAGGGGTTCCCGCCCCACGGCGGCCCGCAGCAGCCGGCTCCGGGCGCCGGGGTCCCCGCGTACGGGTACCCGGCCCAGCCCACCCCGCAGCAGCGGCCGGCGGCGGCCCCGGCGGGCCGTACCCCCGGATCCCGGCCCACCGTGGACCAGAACCTCGCCGACGCGAAGCGCAGGCCCCGGCACGGTGAGCCCTTCGCCGCCCGCGCCGTACGCGCCGTACGCCGTACCGTTTCCTCATCCGCCGCCCGCGAGGTCGCCGAGGCCACCCGTACCGCCGAGCTGCTCCAGCAGCCCGTCACCACCGGCCGCCAGATCTCCGTCACCTCCATCCGCGGCGGCGCCGGCAAGTCCACGGTCGCCGCCCTGCTCGGCACCACGTACGCCCACTACCGGCAGGACCCCGTCCTGCTCGTCGAGGCCGACCCGGCCCTCGGCTCGCTGCCGATCCGCCTCGGCGCCGAGGCACTGCGCTGGACCACCGGCGACCTCGCGGACATCGTCGAACCGCAGATGTCGCTGCTGGACATCACCGGCTACCTCGTCCAGCTCCGCGACAACGCCTGGCTGCTGCCCGGCAGTCAGGGCCAGATCGGCGCGCTGCTCGACACCCGGTCCTACGAGCGGGTCATGGTCGCGCTGCGCCGCTACTTCGGCGTGACCGTCGTCGACTGCGAGACGCTGCCCGCCGAGGTCGCGCGCGTCGCGCTCTCCGCGTCCCAGGCCCGCGTCCTGACCACCCCCGCGACCCTGGACGGCGTCGCCAGCACGTACGCGGTCCTCCAGTGGATGCGGGGGCTGCCCCCGCACGTGATGGCCGGCACCGTCGTCGTGCTCACCGAGCAGGCGCCCCACTCGGGGATCGACGTCGCCGAGGCGGCCCGCACACTCCAGGCCACCGGGACGAGCGTCCACGTCCTGCCGTACGACCGCCACCTCGCGGCCGGCGGCCCCATCCGCAGCGAACTGCTCGCGCACTCGACCAGGAAGACCGCCACCCGGCTCGCCGCGGACGTCTTCCAGCTCTCCCAGAAGCGCCACTGACCGAGATGCCGAGCCACACCCACGCCAGCCCTGACCCGGCCAGCCCCACCCCCACCGGCCCGACCGCGACGAGCCCGACCGTGAAGGGCGGACGACGACGATGAGCACCCGACTGATCCACCGCCCGGCCAGGACCGTCAAACCCCCGGCCGCCCCGGCCGCCCGCACCATCGAGGCCCCGCCCAACCTCCCCGAGGGCAAGGCCGGCAACATCGCGATGTCGCTGCTGCCCGTGGCCGGGGTCATGTCGTCCGTCGTGATGATGACGGTCGTCCGCAACAGCCAGTTCGCCGCACTCGGCGCGCTGATCCTCGTCGTCACCATCGTCGGCTCCCTCGCACTCGTCTTCTCGCAGCGCGGCAAGGCCCAGCGCACCCGCCGTACCCAGCGCGAGGCCTATCTCGCCTACCTGGAGGACCTGCGCGAGGAGCTCGCCGACGAGGAACGCGAGCGCGGCGAGCACGCCGACGTACTCAACCCGCCGCCGCACGCGCTGTACGACATCGTCCGCGACCCGGCCCGGCTGTGGGAGCGACGCCGCGTCGACGGCGACTTCCTGCGCGTGCGCGTCGGCACCGGCGAGATGCCCGTGCGCGATCTGCGGATCGGCGAGCAGGGCTCCTCCGTCCTCACCCCGCCCGACCGCTTCATGCTCAACGAGGCCTCGGCGCTGACGGCCCGCTTCCGCAACGGCACCGAACTCCCGCTCACCGTCCCGCTCGACCGCGTGGGCAACATCAGCGTCATCGGCCCCCGCGAGGACTGCCTGCGCGTCGCACGCGCCCTGCTGGTCCAGGCCGCCGCCCTGCACGCCCCCGACGACGTGGCGATCGCGCTGGCCGTGCCCGGCGACCGGCTCCCCGACTGGGAGTGGGCCAAGTGGATGCCGCACCTGCTCGACACCGAGCAGCTCGACGGCCCCGTCGCCGCCCGCAGGATCGCCCCCTCCACGGCCCAGCTCGCCCGGCAGATCGGCCCGGAACTGCGCCGCCGCGCCTCCTACGCCGCCGAGGTGCGCCGCGGACTCTCCGGCAAGGATGCCCTGTCCATGACATCCCGACTGCTCGTCGTGACCGACGGACACGGTGAGGACGCCGTCGACCTGCCGCGCCCCGACGACGCGGTCGGCCTGCGCGAGATGGGTGTCAGCGTCCTGCACCTGCTCGAACAGCGGGTCCAGGAGCCCGGACACGTCGGCGTACGGATCACCGTCGACGGCGACCAGGTGGTCATCGAGGACCTGCGCGAGGACCAGCCCATCAGCGCGCACGGCACCGTGGACGAGGTCGGCATTCCCTTCGCCGAGGGCCTGGCCCGGATGCTCGCCCCGCTGCGCCTGTCCGCCGAGTCCCTCATCGACGCCCCGCTGTCCGGACCCGTCGACTTCGCCGACCTGCTCGGCATCGACGACGTGGCCCGCCTCGACCTGGCGAGCCTGTGGGCCCCGCGCGGCGAACGCGCCTTCCTGCGCGTGCCCATCGGCATCAGCGACTCCCGCGAACCCGTGCTGCTGGACCTGAAGGAATCCTCCGAGCTGGGCATGGGCCCGCACGGCCTGTGCGTCGGCGCGACCGGTTCCGGGAAGTCCGAGCTCCTGCGCACCCTCGTCCTCGCCCTGGTCGCCACGCACCCGCCGGAGGACCTCGCCCTGGTCCTCGTCGACTACAAGGGCGGTGCGACCTTCGCGCCGTTCGCGGACCTGCCGCACGTCGCCGGAGTCATCACCAACCTGGAGAACCAGGCCGGTCTCGTCGAGCGCGTCCACGCCTCGCTCGCCGGCGAGGTCAAGCGCCGCCAGCAGGTCCTCAAGGACGCGGGCAACATCGCCGACATCGGCGACTACGCCGCGCTGCGCGCCGACCGCCGGCCCGACCTGGACCCGCTCCCGCACCTCTTCGTCGTCATCGACGAGTTCGGCGAACTCCTCACCGCCAAACCCGACTTCATCGACCTCTTCCTGTCCATCGGCCGCATCGGCCGCTCCATCGGCGTGCACCTGCTGCTGTCCAGCCAGCGCATCGAGGGCGGCAAGCTCAAGGGCCTGGACACGTACCTCTCGTACCGCCTGGGCCTGCGCACCTTCTCCGCCGACGAGTCCCGTACGGTCCTGGACACCACGGACGCCTTCCACCTTCCGCCGCTGCCCGGTTTCGGCTACCTCAAGGTCGACACCAGCCACTACGAGCGGTTCAAGGCGAGCTACGTCTCCGGCGCCTACCGGGGCCCTGTACAGCGTGCGCAAACGCAGGACAGCGGACCCCTCGCCCTGGAGTACGAGGCGTTCAACACCCTGTCCGAGCCGGACAGCACGGGGGTGCGGGAGCCCACGGCCCGGCGCCGCGAGACCGGACCGACCGAGATGGGCGTCATCGTCGAGCAGTTGGAGAACGCCGCCGGCCAGGTGCGCCGCATCTGGCTGCCCCCGCTGCCCGACGCGGTCTCCCTGGACGCGGTCGCCGGCCCCCTCGACGTGGGCGCGCGCGGCATGCAGCTGGCCAAGCGGCGCGGGCGCCTCGCGGTGCCGCTCGGCCTGCTCGACGACCCGACCCGGCAGTGGCAGGGCGAGTGGTACCTCGACCTGACCGTCGCGGGCGGCCACGCCGCCGTCATCGGCGGGCCGCAGTCCGGCAAGACCACCCTGCTGCGCACCCTCGTCCTCTCGCTCGCGCTGACCCACACCCCGCAGGAGGTCGGCGTCTACGGCCTCGACCTGGTCGGCGGCGGCCTCCAGGCCCTGTCGGGTCTGCCGCATGTCGGCGGGATCGCGGGGCGCGCCGACCGCGAGCGCGCGGCCCGTACCGTCGAAGAGGTACGGAACATGCTCGCGACCCGCGAGGACCTGTTCCGGGAGCACGGCATCGACTCCGTCGAGCAGCTGCGCAGCCTGCACGCGGCCGGCCTGCTGCCGCGGCTGGCCTCCGCCGAGATCGTCCTCGTCATCGACGGCTTCGGCGCGCTGCGCGACGACTTCGAGGAGCTGGACGACGCCATCGTCGACATCCTCAAGCGCGGCGGCGGCTACGGCATCCACGTCGTCGCGGGCATGCTCCGCTGGAACGACGTCCGCATCGCCACCCAGTCCAACTTCGGTACCCGCGTCGAGCTGCGCCTCAACGACCCCAGCGAGTCCAGCATCGAACGCAAGCTCGCCGAGACCCTCTCGCCCGACGAACCCGGCCGCGTCCTCACCGACGGCAAGCTCTTCGCGCAGGTGGCGCTGCCCCGCACGGACGGGCTCCGCGACACCGCCGAGCTGGGCGCGGTCCTGGAGCGCACGGCCCGCACGGTCCGCGCCACCTGGAGCGGCGAGGCCGCCCAGCCGGTACGGGTGCTGCCGCACCTGCTGGAGCCGCACATGCTGCCCGGCCCGGTTGCCGAACCCAAGCGGGTGCCGATCGGCCTCGACCAGAGCGCACTGGCGCCCGTACTCGTCGACCTGTTCCAGCACGACCAGCACCTGCTGGTCATGGGCGACAGCGAGTGCGGCAAGACGAACCTGCTCAAGACCATCGCCGGCGGCCTCATCGAGCGCTACGGCGAGGACGAGCTGGTCTTCGCCGTCATGGACCCGCGGCGCAGCCTGCGCGGCGCGATCCCGGAGGAGTTCAACGGCGGCTACGCGTACAACGCCAAGATGTGCGCGGGCCTGGCCGCCGGCATCGCCACCGAGCTGGAGCGGCGGCTGCCCGACGACAGCGCCCGGCTGGAGGACCTGGAGCCCGGCAGCTGGGGCAGCGGCCCGCGCATCGTGGTCCTCGTCGACGACTACGACGTACTGACCACCGCCGGGCAGACGCCGCTCCAGCCGTTCCTGCCGTACATCCCGTCGGCGGTGGACATCGGCCTGCACTTCGTGCTGACGCGCCGCGTCGCGGGCGCCTCGCGCGGGATGTACGAGCCGCTGGTGCAGGGCCTGCGCGAATCGGGGGCCTCGGCGGTCCTCATGGCGGGCGACCGCAGCGAGGGCCAGCTGTTCCCGGGGGTGTACGCCTCCCAGCAGCCCGCCGGCCGCGGTGTCCTCATCCGCAGGGGCCAGCCCAACCGCCTGATCCAGACCGTGTACACCCCCGAGTGAAGGACCCCCCGCCCCCATGACCAAGGACGTCATAGCCCTCACCCCGCGGATGCCCGACCCCTGGACCGTGCTCGCGGGCCTGCTCTCCGGCGGCCCCGACAAACTGGTGAACACGGCGGGCGAGGGCGCGGTCGTACAGCTCTGCGACCCGCAGGGCCGGCCGCTGGTCTCCGTCGAGGCGCCGCTGCTGATCCAGGTCGAGGGAGAGGCCGAGCGGCTGCTGGGCGCCACCGCGCCACGGGTTCCCTTCTGGTGGACCGAGGCCCGCGCCACCACCGGTGTCCCGGAGGCCGAGCGGCTGGCGGGCACCTTCGCCGCGCGGGTCGCCTCGCTGGCCGACGGCACGGTCTGGCCGCCGGAGGCCGCGCGCTCCGTCGCCGTGGTCGCGTCCGAGGGGGTGAGCGTCGCACCGACGCCCGCCGCCGCGCAGCCCGCCGTGGACGTCCTGACCGACAAGGTCGCCGTCGTCATCATGGACCGGCCCGTGGTCGCGATGACGGCCTGGCTCTCCGACGCCTTCCGGGCCGCCGCCGCGGCCGAGCGGGGGCTCCAGATCGTCACCCCGCCCGGGACGACGCTCTCCCCGGCGGTGCTGGCGAACATGCCGGGCTGGCCGTCGCGGTGGGTCGTGCAGGACGAACGGGACGGCTACTACGACGGCCTCTCGGGCGCGGTGCTGCGCTGGCAGGAGGGGATGTTCGCCACGGTGGTGCCCGCGGACGCCACCGAGGACGAGCCGCGCACCCCGGTGGCGGTCTCGTACCAGGAGGTCACGAGCACCGACGAGCGGCAGCTGGCGATCACCTTCCGCACCATCCACCCAGCGGACGAGCGGCTGGTCCTCGGCGGGGCCCTGGAGGCGGTGTGGCGCGAGCTGACCGGCGAGCCCCCGGCCGGGTGGGGCACGGCGGAGCCCGCCAACCTGCCCTGGTCGCCGGGCCGGCTGACCGACGTCGCCTTCGCGCGCTCCCCCGAGCCGAGCTGGTTCGTGGTGGTCGGCCGCCCGGACCGGCCCGGTCTCGCCACGGTCCGGGTCAGCCGTACGAAGGCGGGCGTGGAGGAGGACGTCACCCTGGCCTTCGGCTACGGGGGGAACGAGGAGGTGCCGCTGGGCGCGCTGACGAAGACGGCGGAGGCACTCGCCACCCGCCACCACCTCCAGTCGATGCTCGTACAACTCCGCAAAGCGCGCCGGAACCTGGCGGTGCCGCCGCGCTTCGAGGGGCCGGGCGTACCGCTGGCCTTCGTACTCGGGGCGGAGGAGGTCCGCGCCATGCCGGACGACCGGGCCCGGCGTACGCCGCTGGCCGAACAGCCGGTGAGGTTGGGGCCGAAGGCGCGTCCGGCCTACTACTACCCGCTGCCCGGGGATCCGTCGGACCTGTCGGGGTGGAGCGACTTCGAGCGGCTGGTGCGGCATCTGAAGGGGGCGTGAAGGTCTCTGGTGGTTTGTCAGGCCTTTGTCACAGTGCGCTGGTTACAGGTTGCAAGCGCGATGTGAGTTGCTGAAAATGGTCATACTTACGATCGTTCTTATGGTCGCTCTTGCGGCCGTTCGGGGAGTGGGCGGGGGAGTGGCATGAAGTTCGACATGGGGACGACGGTTCTGACGAACCTGATGTCGGGGTCGAGGAATTCGAGTACTGATCTGGGGACGTTGATCCGGCAGTTGGTG